>JAAYBP010000077.1 GCA_012730075.1 Acidimicrobiales bacterium
CCGCGGAGGACTCGTCGTAGGAGCGGGACGGGTCGACGTCGAGGCCGTCGCGCCGCTGGATCGACTCGACGAGCGCCGAGGCGCCGAGGCTGCGCGCCTCCTGGACGTGCGGTCGCACCCACACCAGAAGCCCGAAGGCGACGACGATCGCCACCGCACCCACCGTCCCGACCCGCGACCGGTGGCGACGCCAGCGCGCCGGTGCGCGATCGAGGCGTGGGGCGACCGCCCACCACGCGGCGACGCCGATCGCGGTCGCCGCCAGCAGCGCGCCGACCGCCCGCAGCTCGGACGCGTGCGCCTCCAGGTAGGGCATGGCGTTCCGTCGACCGGCGAGCAGTGCGAGCGCGATCCCCGGCCCGATCCCGGCCGCCAGCCCGCCCAGCACGGCGCGGCGGCGGGCCTGCTCGGACGGTGGCGTCGGCGCGGGTCCCGATCGCACCCCACCGGCCCACAGCCCGACGAAGCCGACGACCCCTGCGACGGCCAGCCCGGCGTCGATCCGGGTCATCATCACCGTGCCGAGCAGCGCGCCGGGTGCCAGCGCGCGGAGGCCGGCGGCGCTCGGCGTGGGCGGGGTGACGTCGCCCACGTCGGGCCGGACTATCGCCAGGAGGAGCCACAGCGCGGCCAGCAACGCCGGTGTCAGCAGGATCTCGCTCAGGTGGTCCCGCGAGGCGTAGGCGAAGGGCAGCAGGCACGCGAGGGCGACCCCCGCGACGAGCGCCGGCGCCGGCCCGACGACCCGGCGGGCGAGGGCGAGGAACGCGAGCAGCATCGCTCCCCCCAGCAGGGCCGGTACCCGCAGCAGCGCGGCCTCGCCGCCGATCCACGACGCGGCGGCGGCCGCCGCCGGAAGCAGGTGCAGCCCCTGGAACCCGTAGCTCCCGTCGTCGAGCGCGAACATGCCGGGTCCGCCCTGGGCGAGGTCGGCCTCGCCGGCGAAGCCGCCCTCGGCGCGGTCCACCCGCGGCGAGCCGTGGTCGCCGAGCACGTAGGCGGCGTGCAGGTAGGCGGCCGGGTCCCGGTCGAGTCGGAGGTGCTCGTTGGCGTGGGCGGCGTTGACCGCGGTGGCGGTCGCCGCGATCGCGGCGGCGGCCAGCCAGAACCAGATCGGATCGGCGGCCCGCCGGGGGACCGGGCCGCGGTCGACGCCGACGACGGCCAGTCCCCCGCCCAGGAGGATCGTCCCGAGGCCGACCGGCAGGGGGCCGAACCGGCCCGCCGCCAGCGCCGCCACCGAGCTGAACGCGAAGCCCGCCCCGAGGCAGGCGAGGACCGCCAGCCACCGCTCGGGCCGCGACCACCACGGTCGGAGGCGGGCCCCGGCGTCGGCGTCGGCCACGGAGGATCCGGCGGCCTCGGTCACGGGCGCCGACGTTACGCCGCCGAGCCCCCGCGCCCGCCGTCCGTAGGTGGGCCATCTCGCTTCTTGGCGCGTGGGCGGTCACGGGTGGCCGCTGGCGCGCGGAGAACGGATTCGACCGGTGCCCGTGTCGCTTCTTGGCGCGTGGGCGGTCACGGGTGGCCGCTGGCGCGCGGAGAACGGATTCGCCCGGTGGAGGGAACGCCCCACCGGGAACGGCGGCCGGTCGCGGGCGGGCGGCGCCGCCGACCTAGGTTCGCGCCGATGGATCCGCTCCCCGACCCCCGACCCGGGCTCCCCGGTGTCGGCGCCGCGCCCGGCGGACGGAAGCGGCTGATCGCCCAGGTCACGACCGTCGTCGGCATCGTCATCGGCCTCGCCGCCTGCGTGTTCGTCGGCAACGAGCTGCGCTCGGAGTGGTCGCGGGTCGAGGATTCCCTCCGTGAGGCGTCCCCCGCCTGGATGTTCGTCGGCCTGGTCCTCTGCTCGGCCGGTATGGCGTTCATGGGCTGGGGCTGGACCGACGTGCTCCGGGTGCTGGGCGTCCGGGTCGATCGGGCCCGGGTCGTCGCGTGGTACTTCGTCGGCGAGCTGGGCAAGTACGTGCCGGGGGGTGTGTGGCCGGTGCTCGGGCGGGGGGAGCTGGCCCGCCGCGGCGGTGTCCCGGGGCCGGTCGCCTACGCCAGCACCGCCCTGTCGCTGGTCACCCTCTACCTCGCCGGCATGGTCGTGGCGGTCGTCCTCCTGCCGTTCGCGCTCGGCGGCCAGGGCCCCGGGGCGGTCGCGGCGGTGCTGGCCCTCCTGCCCTTCGGCCTCGCCGCCCTCCACCCCCGGGTGCTCAACCCGCTGCTCGACCTGGCCCGGCGCCTGACGCGGCGGCCGCTCGCGATGGAGGTGCCGGACTGGCACGACTCGGTCGCCGTCGTGCTGCGTTACGTCCCGTCGTGGATCGGCAACGCGGCCGGCACCGTGGCGGTGGCCCAGGCGGTGGCGCCGGGGGAGAGCGGCGTGGCCCGGATCGCCTTCGCCGCCATCCTGAGCTGGGTCGCCGGCCTGCTCGCCGTCCCGGTCCCCGCGGGGGCGGGGGTGCGCGAGACCGTCTTCATCGCCACCTCCGGCCTGCCGAGCGAGCTGGGCGCGACCGTGGCCGTCGCCGCCCGGGTGCTATTCATCATCGCCGACGCCGGGGGTGCCGCCCTCGGCGCGGCGTACCTCCGCCGGGTCGCTCGGCGGGGCCCGGTCGTCGGTCATGCGCCGGGGGTCTCGGCCCCCGACGACGTCCCGCTCGGGCCGGCCTAGCCGATCGATCGCCAGCCCGATGGCCTGGACGCGCCGATCGCGGACTCCGGCGGGCCGCGGTCACCTGACGCGGCCGGGTGACCCGGTCGACCCCTACTCGATGGGCCGCTTCGCCGGCGCCCCGCCGCGGGGATGGGTCGGGAACCGGCGCGTCGGCGGGGGAGCCTGGTTGGCGGCGACGATCTGGAGGATGAACGGGCGGGCGTCGGGGTGGTCGGCGAGGTCGCGCCGCAGGTAGATGCACTCGCCCTGGTCGAGGGTCGTCAGCCCGAAGTACAGGTCGTGGGTGGGATCGAGCAGTCGGACGATCGATCGGCGGAGCTCACGCTGCCCGTACTCGACGTAGACGACCTTCACGGTCGGCAGGAGGTGCCGGAGGCTGTGGAGCACCTCGTACTCGCAGCCCTCGACGTCGACCTTGAGCACGTCGATGCGGTCGATGCCGTTCTCGGCGGCCCAGGCGCCCGCGGCACGGAGGGTGATGGTCTCCTCGGTGCCGTCGTGCCACTCGGCGCGGTGGATCGAGGACGATCCGGAGTCGTCACGACCGTGGTGGAGGGTGGCGACGCCGTCGCGTGCGGCCAGTCCCACGGGGTGCACGACCACGTTCGGCAGCCGGCTGGTGTTGCGCACCAGGCTCTCGAGCGATTCGCGGGCGGGTTCGACGGCGTGGATCGTCGCGTCGGGATGCCGCTGGGCGAAGTACACCGACGTCGCGCCGACGTTGGCGCCCGCGTCGACCACGACGCGGACGTCGTCGACGAACGGCAGGGCCGGGTAGGTGCGGCCCTCGAGGATCTCCTCGCAGACGCGCCACGAGAGGAAGCCCCGCCCGTACTCGAACGGAGCCTCGGCGGGGTCGGCCCGGTCGACGTCGGCGGTCACCGAGCGATCATACGCAGCTACTCGCCGTGGGCGGTGTCACGGGTCGGACCGGGCGGATGGGGAGGACGGCGGTGGAGCAGGGCGGTCGAGGAGAGTGGGTAGGGTGCCGCCCATGTCGCTGGGGACCACCGCGAGCGGCGGCGGGCCGGTGATCGCCCTGCGCCCGCTCGGCGTCGGCGAGGCGCTCGATGCCGCGTTGAAGGTCTACCGGGCCCGGGCCCGCGACATGATCGTCGCCACCGCGCTGGTGACGGTGCCGGCCATCGTGCTCCAGGTGCTCGTCCAGATCTCCGCCGGTGACCCGCAGCAGGTCACGGGCACCGACGAGGTCACCGGCCTCCCGACGATCGACGGCACCGCCTTCGCCACCTACCTCGGTGGACTGCTGGTCTCGACCCTGTTGGTGGTCGTCGCGAACAACCTCGCGTTGGCGGGGACCACCCGTCTGTCGCTCGGCGCCTACCTCGGCGACCGCCCCGGGTGGGGTGCCTCGCTCCGGTTCGCGTGGCGGAGGATCGTCCCGCTCACGGCCGTGCTGGTGGTGACGACCGTCGGCATGCTGGCGGGCCTGGTGCTGTGCATCGCGCCGGCGTTGTGGCTCCAGGGGATCTGGGCGGTCGCGGTGCCGGTGCTGCTCACCGAGGACCGCGGTGCGATCGACTCGCTGCGGCGGTCCCAGGAACTGGTGCGCGGCCGGTTCTGGCCGGTCCTCGGCACGATCCTCGCCGGTGGACTGCTGGCGTCGGTCCTCCAGGGCGTCCTGGTGGGTCCGACGCTCATCCTCACGTTCGTCGGCGCGTCGTTCCTCGTCACTTCGATCCTCACCGGCCTGGCCCAGATCGTGGGCGTCGCCCTCACCACACCGTTCGTCGCCGCCCTCACGGCGGTTGTGTACGTCGACCTGCGCGTCCGCAAGGAGGGCTTCGACCTCGAGCTGCTGGCCCGGGGTGTGGGGGTCGACCCCGGTGTGGAGACCGCGCCGTCGGGCCCGACCGGCCCGGTCACGGCGCTGGCGAACCCACCGGTACCGGCCCGCCCGGACGCTGGGCCGGTCGCGCCGCCCGGCGGCTGGGGCGCACCCGCGCCGTCGCCGTCCGGGCCGCGAGCGGTACCCGCGACCCCGACCGCCGAGGCCGACGGGTCCGGTGGCTGAGGTCGATCCGGACGAGGCGAGGCGCGCCGCGCGCGAGGTCCTGGCCGAGGACCGTTTCCGGTCGCGCGACGTTCCCCGACCGCTTCGCGGGGTCCTCGAGTGGATCGGGCGGCGGCTCCAGGACGCGGGGGACGTCGTGGCCGAGCTGCTGTCGACCCCGGCCGGCGTCGCGGTGAGCGTCACGGTCGTCGGGGTGCTCGGCGCGCTGGTTGCGACCGCCACGGTCCGGCGACGGAACCGCTTGGTCGCCGTCGAGGCGGCCGAGCGGGCCGAGTCCGGTCCCGACCCGCGCGCCCTCGACGAGGCCGCGACCCGGGCCGAGGCCGGGGCCGACTTCGCGGCGGCGGTGCGCCTCCGCTTCCGGGCCGGGTTGATCCGGCTCGGCCGGAGCGGCCAGGTCGACGCCCCCGACCGGGCGACCACGGGCGCGCTGGTGGCCGAGATCGATCGACCGGGGTTCACCGATCTGGCGGCCACGTTCGACGCCGTGGCGTACGGGGGCCGTCCGGCGTCGGCCGACGACGCCCGGGCGGCGCGCGAGGGCTGGCCCCGGGTGCTCGCCGGTCGGGACGGGGGCTCCCCTTGACCGGGGCACCGCCGGTCGCACGGGCCTTCGACGCCGGGGCGTCGTCGGGCGATCTGGACGTCGTCGACGTCGAGCCGGAGCCCCGGGGCGACGCCGCGGCCGGGACCGCCCTCGCCCGGTGGTGGCGACGGAGCGGAACGTTCGGCCGGATGCTCGCGGTCGTCGCCGCGCTCGTGGTCGGGGTGAACGCGCTGCTGGTCGGCCTGGACGCCGCTATCGGGGGTGAGCCGGGCGGGCCGGACGGATCGAGCTACGCGACCGGCGC
>JAAYBP010000475.1 GCA_012730075.1 Acidimicrobiales bacterium
CCGGTTCGAGCCGGCCGACGCCGTCGCCGACGGGTGGTGCGCCCCGGGGGATTCGAACCCCCAACCTGTGGATTAAGAGTCCATTGCTCTGCCGTTGAGCTAGAGGCGCGGAGCGACCCTAGTCGCCGTCGCCCGGGTGCCCGCCAACCGGTTGTACCGTCCTGCGGGGCGGCATCTCGGCCTCAGGAGCCGTCGACGCTCCAGTGCCACGGTTCCGACGGCAGGTTGTAGAAGCCGAACCTCGACGCGTTGCCGGCCAGCCACCGGAAGCAGGCCGAGCCCCGGCTGCTGCAGTTGTTGAAGTCGATCGCGAGGCCGACCTCGTGGTTCGACTGGCCCGGCCGCGCGGTGGGCGGGCGGCACTGGCTCGACGGCATCTGGTAGATCGCGTAGTAGCTGCTGCCGCAGTGCTGCCGCCGGAGGCTGATCTGGGCCGACGGGTCGCGGTAGCCGCCACCGGAGAGGCTGACGCCTGCGTTGGCCGCGGCGGTGATCATCGCCGACACCTGCGAGGCGATCTGGCAGTTGACCCGGATGCCCGATGCGTTGCAGACGCGGATGCCGCCGGATCCGGTGCCCTCGCTGGTGACCCCACCGCCACCGGGCGGGACGATCGGCGCGGACTCCTGACCGCCCTCGTCGTACGCCGCCTGCTGCTGTTGCTGCTGAGCGGCCTGGGCGGCGGCCTGGCGCTGCTCCTCCTGCTGGGCGGCGAGGGCGAGGCGGGCCTGGAGGGCGACCTGCTCGCGGATGATCTCGGCGGCGAGTTGCTGATCGCGCTGGCGCAGCTCGAGCGCCCGGGCGAGCTCGCCGTCGATGCGCTGCTGCACCTGGGCGGCGAAGTCCTGCTGCTGGGCCTGGGCCGTCTCGAGCGTGCCGAGCCGGACGGCGACCTCCTGGCGGCGGGCCTCGGCGCGCTCGCCGGCCTCGACGGCCGCGGTGCGCTGGGCCTCGAGGTCGGCCTGGGCCCGACGCACCTGGTCGGCGAGGTCCTCGTCGTCGGCGGTGCGGGCCCGCAGGATGGCCCGGCGGGTGATCATGTCGGTGGCGCTGGCGGCGTCGAGGACCGAGGTCACACCGTCCTGGTCGGGGTCGACGTACATCTCGACCATCTGGGCGCGGAGCCGCTCCTGGAGCTCGGCGAGGTGGGCCTCGGCCTCCTCGATGCCCTCCTGGGCCCGGGCCTCGTCGGCCTCGGCCTCGGCGACCTCGGCCTCGGCGGTGTCGAGGGCGGCCTGCTCGGTGGCCACCTGCTGGTTCAGGGCGGCCAGGGCGTCCTCGACCTCGGCCTTCTCGGCCGTGAGGGCGTCGACGTTGGCGGCGTTCTCGCGCTGCTCGGCCTGGACGCGCTCACGCTCGCGCTCGGCGTCGCTCTTCGCGCCCGACGGCGAGGGCGCGAGGCCCACCATCACGACGGTCACGAGGACGGACACGAGCAGGCGTAGACGCACGGTGTGGTGACTCCGAGGGTTCGGCGGCGGGACGGGGGATGCGGGGGGCCGGAGGACGGTCACGAGACTGTAACAAACGACGTGCGGTTCGCAACATCAGGCTGGCACGGCCGAGCAGCACGGTCGCGCATCCCCGACCGCATCGATCGGTCGCCTGGCCGCGCTCAGTGGCCGTGGTGGGGGTCGTCGAGCAGCACCGCCCCGCCGTCGAGGGTGACCATCCGCTCTCCGTAGGCCTCCCGGAGCGGACCGTCGGCCAGCGCGACCTCGGGCGGGCCGACGGCGACGATCCGCCCGGCGAGCAGCACGACCACGTCGGCCCGGCCCGCGTCGGCGAGGTCGTGGGTGGAGGACACGACGGTCCGCCCGGCCTCGACCTCGGCGGCGATGGCGGCGTCGACGAGGGCCTGCGACGGCAGGTCGAGGGCGGTGGCCGGTTCGTCGAGCAGCAGGAGGTCGGCCTCCTGGGCGAGGGCCTGGGCGACCATCACCCGTTGGCGCTGGCCGCCCGACAGCGCGTCGAGCGGGTGGCGGACCAGGTCGCCGACCTCCATGCGCTCGCACGCGTCGGCGACGATGCGGCGGTCGGCGGCGGTGAGCGGTCGGATCGGACCTCGGTGCGGGTAGCGGCCCATCGAGACCACCTCCCGCACGGTGACCGGCAGCGAGGTGTCGACGGCGGGGGACTGGAACACGACGGCGACGCCCCCTCGGCGGCGGGCGGCGGGCACGTCCAGGCGCCCGGCCCGAACCGGGAGGAGGCCGGCGACGGCGCGGAGGAACGTCGACTTGCCCGAGCCGTTGGGTCCGATCACCGAGGTGTGGGTGCCGAGGCCGATCGTGAGCGACGCCCCGGCCAGCACGACGTTCGTGCCGTGGGCGAGGGTGACGTCGACGGCCGTGATCGCGGCGGGTGGGGCGGCTGGGGCCCGTGCGTCCGGGGCCTCGTCGGTCGTGGGTCGGTCGGTCATCGGGTGGTCTTCGCGGCGTGAATCGCGGATCCGGATTGCAAATGAGAATGATTCTCTATAGCGTCGATCCACGTTAGCCCCCGCATCCGGAAGGTCCCATGCCCCGACTCCGCGCCCCCGCCGTGGTCCTCGTCGCCGTCCTCACCGCGCTCGTGCTCCTCGGTGCGGCGTGCTCCGACGACGACTCCGGCGCGAGCGGTGGACGTTCGGTCGTGGTGGTGACGACCGCCCTCCTCGGTGACGTCGTCCGCAACGTGGTCGGCGACGCCGCGGACGTCGAGGTCTTGATGCCGGCCGGCACCGATCCGCACGCGTTCCAGCCGTCGGCCGCCCAGGTCGCCGCCATGCGCGACGCCGCGGTCGTCGTCGCCAACGGCGCCGACCTGGAGGAGAGCCTCGAGGACGTACTCGCCGACCTCGCCGACGACGTGGCCGTGTTCTACGCCGCCGACGCGGTCGACACCCTCCCCGGCGGCGAACACGGTGCCGACCCCCACTTCTTCGGCGACCCCGACCGGGTGGCCGACGCGGTCGCGGCCCTGCGCGAGTTCCTCGCCGACGAGGTGCCGGCCCTCGCGTCCGACGCCGTCGCCGACCGCGCCCTCGCCTACGAGACCGAGCTGCGCGACCTCGTGGTGGAGGTCGAGGAGGTGCTCGCCCCGATCGACCCCGCCGACCGGACGATCGTCACCGACCACGACGTGTTCGCCTACTTCGCCGACCGCTTCGACCTCACGATCGCCGGCACGCTCGTCACCGGCGGCGGCACCGAGGGCAGTCCGAGCGCCGGGGAGATCGACGCGCTGGTGACCCTGATCGAGACGTCCGGGGTGCGCCTGATCGCGGTCGACGCCGCCGGATCGACCGACCTCGCCGACACCGTCGCCGCCGAGGTCGACGGGGACGTGGCGGTCGTCGCGCTGCACATGGAGACCCTCGGCGCCGAGGGCACGGCGGCCGCCACCTACGTCGGCACGGTCCGCGACAACGCCGCCCGCATCGCCGAGGCCCTCGCCTGATGGGCGCGGTCGGGGTGGTGGGAGGGCTCGGACCGCTGTTCGGCGCGGGCGGTCCGGGTGGGTTCGGTTCGGGCGTGTTCGGCGGGATCGGGCTGGAGGCGTTCGAGCCCGAGTTCATGCAGCGGGCGCTCCTCGCCGGGCTCGTCGCGGCCGTCGCGTGCAGCGTCGTCGGCACGTGGATCGTGCTCCGCGGGCTCACGTTCCTCGGCGACGCCCTGGCCCATGGGGTGCTGCCCGGACTCGCCCTCGCGACCACTTGGGGGTTCAACCCGGTGCTGGGCGCGCTCGCCAGCGCCCTGGTGATGAGCGGCGCGGTGACCGTCGTCGGGCGGCGGGCGGCGGTCCGCGACGACGTGGGCATCGGGCTGCTGTTCGTCGGGATGCTCGCCCTCGGCGTGATCATCGTGTCGCGCTCGGCGAACTTCACCCGAGACCTGTCGTCCCTGCTCTTCGGAGACGTGCTGGCCGTCACCGTCGGCGACCTGCGCACCCAGGCGGTCGCCGCCGCGGCGGTGGTGGCCGTGACCGTCGCGCTGCACCGCCCGTTCCTCGCGCTCGCCTTCGACGCCGACAAGGCCCGGACGCTCGGCATGCGACCCGCGCTCGCCCACGCCGCGATGCTCGTCGTGCTCGCCGTCGCCATCGTCGCCTCGTTCTCGGCGATCGGGACGCTGCTGGTGTTCGGTCTCCTGATCGGCCCGCCCGCGACCGCCGGCCTCGTCGTGCGCCGGGTGCCGACCCGCATGCTCGTCGCCGTCGGCTTCGGCGCCTCGGCGGTCGTGATCGGCCTGCTCGTCAGCTTCCACCACGGGACCGCCGGCGGCGCGTCGATCGCCGCGGTCGCCGTCGGCCAGTTCTTCGCCGTGCTGGTGCTACGGGAC
>JAAYBP010000476.1 GCA_012730075.1 Acidimicrobiales bacterium
CCGGACCCGCAGCAGATGACGATCTCGGCCCCGTCGACCAGGCCGGCCAGGTCCGCGGCGGGTTCGGGCCGGCCGTCCGCGGGTCGGACGACAGCGGCGGGGTCCTCCGCGGGCCGGGCGTCGGCCGCGTCCGGGGCGGGGTCGGCGTCGTTCACGGCTCGACCTGCGGCAGGTCGGCCAGGCCGTCGAGAACGGCGTCGGCGAGGATCGACAGCCCCTCGGGGTCGAGTTCGGCGTCGAACAGGAACGGCAGCCGGATCGGGTGCAGCGGGAGCCGCTCGGCGAGCCGCTCGACCTGTTCGCGCTGGAGCGCGGTGCGGTGGAGGCGGAAGGTCGCCGCGTCGGCGAGGGCGGTGGCCTCTCCGGCCCGCAGCCGCGTTCCGGCCGCCTTGGCCGCCGCCTTCGGGTCGACGTCGAGGCCGTCGATCTCGGGGTACAGGCCGTTGACGACGACCGGCCCCAGGCTGACGCCGACCTCGTCCTCGAGCGAGTAGGCGGTCTCGACCAGCTCGTTCACCGGCGTCTCCTCCGGCAGGGTCACCAGCACCACCTGGACCCGGGTCGCGTCGGTGAGCATCGCCTGCACGTCGAGCGCCTGGGCCCGGATCGGCCCGACCCGTACCGCGTCGACCAGGCCGTGCGCCGAACGCAGGAACGTGATCGCGTGGCCGGCGGCGGGGGCGTCGATGATCACGACGTCGGGTGCGTCGTCGCCGTCGCCCTTGCGCATCGTCTGCTCGATCTGCTTCACCTTGCCCAGCACGATGATGTCGCGGAGGCCGGGGACCGCCGTCGACACCATGTCGACCACGCCGCTCGAAACCAGCCGCTTCGAGAGGCGCTTGAGGCCGTTGTCGTTCAGGTACTCGATCAGCGCCTCGTCGGGGGTGAGCGTCCGGGCCTGGACCGCTCCGGTGCCCGCCTCGGGATCGGCCGCGGCCAGCTCCGCCTCGGCGTAGTCGAGGTCGTCGACGCCGAACATCGACGCCAGTCCCGACTTGCCCTCGAGCTCGACGACGAGCGGCGCCAGGCCGACCCTGGCGGCGGCGAGGGCGAGCGCCGCGGTCACCGTGGTTTTGCCGACCCCGCCCTTCCCGGCGACGATGACGACACGGGACGAGGCGAAGAAGCGAGCCGCCCCGTCCGTCCCTGTCCGACCGTCGCTCGTTGGAGGCATGCTGTGCGCAGGCTATCGACCACCACCACGGGGCCCGGGGCTCCGGTCGTGGTCGCCGCGCTGCTCGCCGCGCTGGCGGGACTCCTCCTCCTCGGCGCCGGTCCCGCGGCCGGCCAGGACGGCGAAGGGGCCGGTCCGCCCGGCGCCGACGCCTGCGCCTCGGCCGGCGACCGCGGGGGTCGCATCTCGGTCGTCACCGCCAGCGGCCTGCTCGACCCGGTGCTGGCCCGGTTCATGGAGCGCAGCATCGACGCCGCCGAGGACGCCGACATGGCCTGGCTCGTGTTCCAGGTCAACAGCTCCGGCACGGTCATCGACGACGACCGCCTCGTCGACCTGATCGAGCGCTTCGAGGCCTCCGAGGTGCCGATCGGCATGTGGGTCGGCCCGTCGGGCACCCGGGCCAACGAGGGCATGGGCCAGCTCGCCGCGGTGTCGTGCCGGGTCGGGGTGGCGCCGGGCAGCCGCCTGGGTCGCCTCGGCGATCCCGCGGTCGACGCCGAGCGCTTCCGGCCCGGGTTCGTCGCCGCCATGGACCGCCTCCAGGACGGCACCGTCGGCGCCGACACCGCCCTCGAGCTGGGTCTCGCCGACTGGGACGCCCCGGTCCTGGGCGAGTTCCTGATCGAGCTCGACGGCGTCGAGACCACCGAGGTCGAGGGCCCCGACGGCCGCCGCGCCTCGACGGTCAGCGGCGAGTCGATCCCGGTGTTCTCCAAGCTGCCGATCACCGACCAGATGCTCCACACGGTGTCGAGCCCGCCGGTCGCCTACCTGTTGCTGCTGCTCGGCCTGTCGCTGATCGTGTTCGAGCTGTACACCGCGGGCGTCGGCGTCGCCGGGCTGGTGGGGGCGGGCGCGCTGGTGCTGGGCGCCTACGGCCTGGCCACCCTGCCCGCGCGCTGGTGGGCCGTCGCCCTGCTCGTGTTCACCGTGCTCGCCTACACCGTCGACGTGCAGACCGGCGTGCCCCGTCTGTGGACCGCCATCGGCACCGTCGCCCTCGTGATCGGCTCGCTGTTCCTCTACGACGGGCTGGCCCTGTCGTGGATCACGTTGCTCGTCGGCATCGTCGGGATGCTGATCTTCGTCATCAGCGTGATGCCGGCGATGGTGCGCACCCGCTTCGCCACGCCGACGATCGGACGGGGCTGGATGATCGGCGAGGAGGGGGAGGCGGTCACCGCCGTCGACCCCGATGGGGTGGTGATGATCCGGGGCGCCCGGTGGCGGGCCCGAACCAACCGCCAGACCCCGATCCCCGCCGGGGAGGCGTTGCGAGTCGCCGAGGTCGACGGCCTGCTGCTCGAGGTCGAGCCGCTCGAGGGCGCCGCCCGCGACCACCGCGAGCGTCGGCGCCGCGACGACGCGGCCGATCACCCGTCCTGACCTCGGCTCGTTCACCCGTCCTGACCAGGGCGGACGCGCTCGCGGGCGTTCGCCTAGTGCTCGCGAAGGTTCTCTTGTGGGGCCGTGACCTCGGTCCTATGGTCGAAGTCCTCAAGAGCCGGGGCGACCACGCCCCGACCACCTGGGGGGACCACCCGAACCGGGGTCGTCCGAAAGGGGCCGCCAGTGAGCGCACAGCGTGTGGAGGACGAGTGGCAGTTGCGGGCCGCATGCCGCGGACCGCACTCCGAGGTCTTCTATCCACCGTCCAACCTGGAACGGCGTGACGAGAAGGCGGCTCGCGAGGAGCGGGCCAAGGAGATCTGCCGTACCTGCCCGGTGAAGCAGCCCTGCCTGGAGTACGCCCTGCGCATCCGGGAGAACCACGGCATCTGGGGCGGCCTCAGCGAGGCCGAGCGCCGCAACCTCGTCTCCGCCTGAGCCCCGCCCGTAGCGGGGCCTCTCCACCCGATCCGCGAGCGCC
>JAAYBP010000078.1 GCA_012730075.1 Acidimicrobiales bacterium
CCGGGTCGCGGGCGACGTCGACCCCGGCGACGGTCGCGGTGCCGTCGGTGATCGACAGCAGGGTGGTCAGCATGCGGACCGTCGTCGACTTGCCGGCGCCGTTGGGTCCGAGGAAGCCGAAGACCTCGCCGGGCTCGACCCGCAGGTCGATGCCGCGCACCGCCTCGATGGCGTCGGCCTTGGCCGGGTAGCGCTTGACCAGGCCGCGGGCCTCGATGGCGGGCGTCATCGTGCGGTCGGGACCCGGGGGGACGTGTGGTTCTCGGTTCATGGCGCGGACGGTACGACCGTGAACCGGACATCCAGTGGCCAGTTCCGCCCGGCGGGGCCGGATTCCGATTCAGTCGATGTCGGCGCGGCCCAACAGGCGGGCGGTCAGGAGCGTGGCGAGGACGCACACCACCAGCGGGACGACCACGGCGGAGCCCACGGTCAAGGTGCCAAGGCGCAGGCCGACGCCGGTGAACTGCGACAGGAGCGACGACGTGTAGGCCCGCAGCGACAGCTTGGCCGCGGTCTCGCTGGCGGTCGCGACGAACCCCTCCCACAGGAGGATGTAGGCGATGCCCCACACCAGGGCGCGGCGGAACCGCAATCCCAGCGCGACGAACGCGCCGCAGTACCCGATCACGCCGACGATCGTCGCCACCGCGGTCGCGCCGACGAGCGCGGGTCCGGCGCCGGTCGCGGCGGCGGCGATCACCAGCGGGACGAACACGAGGGGGAGGGCGATGGTGATCGAGGCGAGGGTGGCCGCCACCGCGACCTGGAGGCGCGGGACCGGCGACAGCCACAGGTACACGAGCGTGCGGTCGTCGACCGTGTCGCCGAGCACCGCGCTGGCGAACATCAGGGCGGCGACGGGCACGACCACGGTGAACCCGAAGCCGTTGATGAACTCGGTGCCGTCGACGACCTTCTCGGTGGACTGGAGGGTGATCGTCAGCCCGATCAGGACCGCGAGGGCGCCGAGACCCGCGATCACGGCCGCCCGGCCCCAGGTGAGTTGGTGGCGGAGGAACACCGAGTAGAGGCGCACCAGCCGCTCCCCGCCGGACGGCGGGACCGCCCCGGTGCGCGGCGGGAGCGGGGAGAGCGGTTCGGCCGGGCCGGACGGGGGACTGGGCGGTCCCGCCGTGGTCCCTGCATCCCGCGCCGGAGGGACCGTCGGCGGGGTCCCGGGCGGGGTTCCGATGGGGGGAGCGGCGGGCAACGGCGGTGCGGCGGCCGCGGGCTTCGGTGGCTCGCCGAGGCGCGGCGGCGCGGCCGGTGGCGGGGCCGGTGGTGCGGCGGTGGACGGCGCGGCCGGCGGTGGTGCGGTCGCGTGCGTCGGTGGCGGTGCGGGGGGAGGCGGGGCCACCGGGCGACGGGCGTCGGCGGGCCCCGGGGACCGCCTCGACGGGAGCGGAGCGGTGCCCGTGGGAGGCGGGGTGGTCGACGTCGGCGACGGGGAACGGCCGGCGACCGGTGGCGGGAGCGGCGGCGCGGGCGGCGGGGCACCGTCGGCGGCGCGGCGGCGCCGGAGACGGCGGGGGAGCGAGGGGGTCGCCTCGTCGCGGGTCGAGCGCGTTCCGCCCGACGGCGGGGCGATGCGGGGGCGCGAGACGACCCGGGGCGGTAGCGACCCGTCCTCGGCCCCGTCGGGATCGGCCTCGTCGGACGGCGGTCGGCGACCGACGCCCGGCAGGCCGGGCGGGAGGACCCGGCGGGCGCGGGGGAAGCGGGCGGTCATCGGCCCACCAGGTAGCGGAACACCGAGTCGAGGTCGTCGTCGAGCGGCACGACCTCCCACAGGTGGACGTCGAGGTCGGCGGCGACCTTCGTCACCCCGACCCGCAGCTCGCTCACCCGGGTCGTCTCGACGATGACGGTGTCGGAGCCGACGACGTCGAGCCCCACGATCGTCCCGTCGGCGAGCAGCGCGCCCGACAGGGCATGGGGCTGGTCGGTGCGGAGCCGGATGCGGTGCGGGCGGTCGTCCATCAGGTCGCGGATCGCCCGGAAGTCGCCCTCGGCGGCCAGCCGGCCCTGCACGATCACCAGCACGTTCGAGCCGAACCGCTCGACCTCCTCGAGCACGTGGCTCGACACGATCACGCACAGGCCGTCGCGCCCGAGGGCGTGGAACAGGTCGGTCATGTGCCGCCGCTGGCGGGGGTCGAGGCCGGTCAGCGGCTCGTCGAGGACCAGGACCTGCGGTCGGTGGACGATCGCCTGCGCGACCTTCACCCGCTGGCGCATGCCCCGGCTGTAGGTCGGCAGCCAGCGGGTGTCGCCGGGGTCGAGCTCGACGATCGACAGGGCGTGCTCGGCGGCCGCACGAGGGTCCTCGACCCCGCGGAGCAGGGCGCACATCTCGACGAACTCGAGCGCGGTGAGGCGGTCGAACACGGTCTCCTGCTGGGGGACGAGGCCGATGAGGCCCTTGACCAGGAGGTCGGTGCGCGGATCGCGGCCGAGCACCCGCACCGTGCCGCGGGCGGGCGCGACCAGGCCGCACAGTAGGCGGAGCAGCGTCGACTTCCCGGCGCCGTTCGGGCCGAGCAGCGCGGTGACCCCCGCCGGCAGCGAGAAGGAGACCTCCGAGACGGCGACCACGTCGCCGAACCACCGGGTGCAACCCTCGACCTCGACCATCGGTGCGCCCGGGCCGAAGCCGGAGACGCCCGGCGCGGGCGCGGCGGCTACGGGCGCGGTCATCGCGTCACCTGGAGGACCTGGTAGCGGACGCGGCACACGACCGCCCCGGCCAGGGTCCAGAGGGCGGTACCGCCCAGCGCGGCCGGGAGGCTGATGTCCACCGGTGGGACCTCGCCGTGGATGAGCTTCACGAGCAGGAACGGCCCGGCGAGGAGGCTGAGCGCCTGGAACCCGTCGGGCAGACCGGTCGTCTCGACCAGCACGCCGACGAAGATCGACGACACGAGCGTCAGGAGGAGCATGGCGGCGGTCGCGAACGACTTGCGGTCGGTCAGGCTCGACACCCCGAGCGACACCGCGGTGTAGAGCACGCCGAGCACCAGGCCGGCGCCGACGATGCGGATCAGGGTCAGCGCCACCTCGGCGGGGCCGTCGGGCCCGACGCCCTGGAGCACGTACGCGATCAGCATCAGCAGGGGCGGCCCGACGGTGACCATGCTGAGGACGGTCAGCACCGCGGCGGCCTTGGCGACGAGGTAGCTGTCGCGAGTGAGCGGTGACGCCAGGTAGATGCCGAGCATCCCGGTGCGGCGGTCGGTGCACAGCACCTCGGGCGCGATGAACGCGACGATGAGCGTCAGCGCGGCCTGGATGAACGGGAAGTAGTCGCCGTAGGTCGGCAGCTCGAGCACCTCGAGCTGCTCGTCGGGGAGCAGGGCGACCTGTCCGATGAACACGACCGCCGGCACGTAGGAGATCAGCACCGCGGCGAACGGCAGGATCTTCGCCCAGGTCGACCGGCGCAGGCCCATGGCCCGCTGCACGCTCTGGCGCCACAGGGTGCCGATCGCCCCGCCCCGCCCGGTGCGCTCGCCTTCATAGCGCCGATAGCCCCGGTCGATGATGCGGGCGCCGGACGTCGACGGCGCGGTCACGGCGCCGCCCGCCGTCCGGCGGGGACGGGCGGGACCGCCCCGGCCGCCGCATCCGCCCCGGTCGCCGGGTTCGGTTCGGAGCCCGGCTGGCGCGCCTGCCCGCCGACGAGACCGGCGGCGAGGAAGACCTCCTCCAGCGAGCGCCGGCGCGGTTCGAGCCGCCGCACCGGCAGGGCCAGGCGGGCCAGTTCGTCGCGCACCCCGTCGAACACGTCGGGGCCGCCGTCGACGAACAGCCGCCCCTTGGTGACCTCGAGCCGGTAGCCGCGCCGGTGCAGCGCGAGGAGCAGCTCGCGCGGGTCGCCGTCGAGCTCGAGCACGAGACCCCCCGCGTTGCTCGCCTGGAGCTCGTGCAGCGAACCGCTGTCGACGACCCGCCCGGCGTGCAGGATCACCGCCCCGTCGGCGACCCGCTCGACCTCGTCGAGCACGTGGCTCGACAGCAGCACGTCGATGCCGAAGTCGTGGCCGACCCTCCGGATCAGGGCGAGCATGTCGTCGCGCTGCACCGGGTCGAGCCCCTCGGTCGGCTCGTCGAGGATCGCCAGCACCGGGTCGTGCACGATCGCCTGGGCGAGCTTCACGCGCTGGCGCTGGCCGGTCGACATCGTGCCGAGCGGGCGCACCCGCTCCTCGCCGAGGCCGACCTGCCAGAGGACGTCCGACGCCCGGCCGGTCGCCTCGCGGCGGGGCAGGCCGTGCAGCTCGGCGACGTGGCGGACGAAGTCGACCGCCTTCACGTCGGGTGGCAGCGAGTGGTGCTCGGGCGAGTAGCCGACGCGCGCCCTCACCTCCGGTCCGGCCGTCGACGGGTCGAGGCCCAGCACCCGGATCGTGCCCTCGTCGGGGCGGTGGAGGCCGAGCAGCAGGCCGAACAGGGTGGTCTTGCCCGAGCCGTTGGCCCCGAGGAGGCCGGTGACGCCGCGCCCGACCTGCACGTCCGCGCCGTCGAGCGCAACCGTCGAGCCCCACCGCTTGACGACGCCGCGCGCCGAGACGACCGCCGGCGGAGCCGTGGTCGCGGGAGCCGCGGGCGCGGCGGTGGTGGTCACACCGCAGAACCCTACGGCAGGGCCGCCCCGCGCCGACCGGCACGGGCCGCCTCCAGCCCGGTCCTCGCCTGGTGGCACGACCTCGGAGGGACAGGGCCGCTCGGGCCGGCACGACCGCGGTCGACTACGGGATCGAGGGCCGGATCGCGGCGGGCGCGACGTAGCCTCGGA
>JAAYBP010000477.1 GCA_012730075.1 Acidimicrobiales bacterium
CCTGGAGGCCGAGCCGATAGGCGAGGCCGACCCAGCAAGCACGGCACCGCAAGTTCCGAGCGCAGCGAGGAATCCGTCTAGCGACGACGCTCGCTTTCCGCTAACGCTCCTGGCACCTCGTGTGGTTCGAAGCGTGGGGTCAGGCGGACGGGCAGGCGGCGTCGACCGGTTGTGACCCGAGGCGGGCCGCCGTCCACGCGACGAGTTCGGGGATCAGCGGCGAGTCCGGCTCGACGAGGGGCACGTGGTCGCGCCCGTCGTAGACCCGGTAGTCGACGACGGCTCCGACCGCGCAGAGGCCCGCGACGTACCGGTCCTGCACGTCGCGGGTGATCAACGAGTCGTCGGCGCCCTGGGCGACGAGCACCGGCATCGGGAACGGACCGGCTGGCGTGTTCTCGGCCAGGCGCGGCGCGAGCCGCGCCGCGACGTCGTCGGTGAACATGGCGGTGCCGGTCGCGATCGACGTCAACGCCGAGGCGAGCACGCTGGCGTCGAGGCAGCGGTCGATGGCCGCCTCGTAGCTCGGTCGGGCCGACGACCGGACGAGGTCGCCCACCGAGAGCTCGTCGTAGGCGGCGGTGTACGCGGCCACCACGTAGCCCGCGAACAGGCTCCCGCCGCGGACGCCCATCAGGTTCTCGACCAGCCCGGGCAGGTCGGCGGCCGGTGCGAGGGCGGCCACCCCGACGATCTCGACGTCGGGGGCGTAGGAGGGCGCGAGCCGGCCGGTCCACAGCGCCGCGCCGCCACCCTGCGAGTGGCCCCACACGACCGTCTCGTCGGCGAGATCGACGCCCTCGATCGCCCGCGAGGCCCGTACGGCGTCGAGCACCGACCGCGCCTCGCCCTCCCCGATCAGGTACGGGTGCGGCCCCTCGGTGCCGAGCCCGGTGTAGTCGGTGGCGACGAGCGCCCATCCCTGGGCGAGCACCTCGTCGAGGACGTAGAACGCGCCCGCACCCAGGCCCGCGTCCATCACCGACGGGGCGCAGCGCCGGGCGAAGCCGGTCGTTCCGTGCGCCCACGCCACGACCGGCAGCGGGCCGTGGGCCGCGGCGGGCGCGATCACCAGCGCGCTCGCGACGGCGGCGACGCCGTCCTCGCGGGTCGTCGTGTAGAGGACGCGGAACCCCCGGGCGCCCTCGGGCAGGTCGCGCTCGTACGGCTCGGCGTCCAGCAACGACCCCGGGGCGCCGGGGACGTCGGCCGGCGTGTCGTAGAACGCGTCGACGTCGGCGACGCCCCGGTTGATCGCGACGCTCAGCGCCGCCAGCAGGAGGGCGACCACGAGCGCCACCGACACGCCGACCAGGTGCCCGGCCCGGCGCAGCCGGCCGGCCTCGGCCCGGACGTTCCGCGCGTACCGCGCGTTGCCCGCGCCGAGCCGGTCGTCGGGCTCGACCCCGCCCCTGTCGCGGAAGCCCGACCACGCGGTGCGCAGCCCGAAGAGCACCGTGCGGGCACCGAAGACCACCGCGACCACGAGCAGGGTGACGTCGGGCCAGGCGAGCGCGAGCAGGCCGAACACGATCGACGCGGCCCCGCCGATCACCGCGGCCGGTCGGTGGTCGCGCGACCCCCGGAGCCCCGCCGCCACGTCGAGGGCACCGTCGCCGATCATCAGCGCGCCCACCAGCACCGCGACGGCGCGCACCGTGACGCTCGGCCAGGCGACCGCGACGACACCGGCCGCCACCCAGCCCAGGCCAACCGCGACGAGGGCTCCGGCGCTGGAGGCCCGCCCCCGCCACGCCGTGACGACGCCGGTCACCACCAGCCCGGCGGCCACCACCGCGACCAGCACCGACAGCGAGGTGAACGGACGCAGAGTCAAGCCGACCCCCACCGCGGCGACGGCCAGACCCAGGGCGACCACCAGCCACCTGCGTTCCACCGCGGGAAACCTAGGCAGTCACCGCGGGCGTGGCAGGGTGGGTCGATGGCCCCCAGCACCGGCCGCCCCGGCGGGACCCCCGAACGCCCGGCGCGGTTCTTCGCGGACGCCACCGAGTTCCGGACGTGGCTCGACGCCCACCACGCCACCGAGACCGAGCTCTGGATGGGGCTCCTCAAGCGGCACGTGCCGGACCGCGGCCTCACGTGGGCCGAGGCCGTGCCCGAGGCGATCGCGTACGGGTGGATCGACTCGAAGAGCGAGCGCATCGACGACGACGCCCGGCGCCAGCGGTGGACGCCCCGGCGCCCAGCCAGCAACTGGTCGGCGGTGAACGTCGAGATCGCCGAACGGCTGATCGCCGAGGGCCGGATGGCCCCGGCCGGGCTCGTCGCCTTCGAGGCCCGCCGCGACGATCGCACCGCCGTCTACAGCTACGAGGCGTCCCCCGAGCTCGACGCCGATCAGACCGCCGCCC
The DNA here is from genome assembly GCA_012730075.1 of Acidimicrobiales bacterium. Lineage (GTDB taxonomy): Bacteria > Actinomycetota > Acidimicrobiia > Acidimicrobiales > Iamiaceae > Iamia. The sequence goes on from JAAYBP010000477.1 coordinate 2,376, forward strand.
TCGCCACCGATCCCCGGGCCGCCGCGTTCTGGGCGGAGGCGACACCGTCGTACCGGCGGACCTGCGCCGCGTGGGTGACCGGCGCCAAGCAGGAGGCGACGCGCCAGCGGCGGCTCGACCAGCTCGTCGACGACTGCGCCCACGGGCGGCTGATCAAGAGCCAGCGCTACGGCGATCCGCCGCGCTGGCTCGACCGCGCCGCGACCGCCGCCCGGGCCGCGTCACCCGGCGCGGTCGACCCGGCCGACGGCGTCGACTGACGTCGGAACCCGCGGACCCGGTCGCGTCCTACGATCCCGGCCGTGTCGCCCCGTCCTCGGTTCGTCCGCCGTTTCCCCCGCCGCCGCGGGGCGTTCCGCCCGATCGTCGCCGTCGCCCTCGCCGCCACGGTCGCCGTCGGCCCGGCCGCCCCGGGCGGTGCCGCACCCGTGGAGGTCGACGTCGTCACGTCCACGGCGGACGGGTCGGTGCGGGTCGAGGCGGCGACGCTCTCGGTCGAGCCGGTCGACACCGGGGTGCCGACCGTCGACGTGCACCTCGATCAGCCCCGCCAGCGCCGCCACGGCGTCGGGGCGTCGCTCACCGACGCGTCGGCCCACCTGATCGCCGGGCTGCCGGCCGCCGAGCGCACCGCCCTCATCGAGTCGCTGTTCGCGCCGGACCAGGGCGGTCAGTCGGTGCTGCGCATCGTGATCGGCGCGTCTGACTTCTCCCGGGTCCACGCCAGCCTCGCCGACTCCCCGACGCCCGACCCCGACCTGGCGACGTTCTCGATCGCCCACGACCGCACCGAGATCATCCCGGTCCTGCGCGAGATCCTGGCCGTCAACCCCGACGTCGAGATCGTCGCCAGCCCGTGGAGCGCCCCGGCCTGGATGAAGGACACCGACAACTACCTGCTCGGCACGCTGCTGGAGCAGTACGAGGACGTCTTCGCCCGCTACCTCGTGAGGTTCGTCGAGGCCTACGCGGCCGAGGGGGTCGACGTCGACTGGCTGACGCTCCAGAACGAGCCGGCCGCGGTGCAGATCACGTACCCCTCGATGCTGATGTCGGCCGAGCAGCAGGCCCGCATCATCCGCGACGACCTCGGCCCCGCGCTCGCCGCGTCGGGCCTGCCGACCCGCGTGCTGACGTGGGACCACAACTGGTGCGACGCGGTGCCGCCCGGCGGGTGCGCGAGCGACGCGCCCGCGTCGTTCCCGTTCGACGTGCTCGAGGCGCTCGGCGAGTCGTACCCCCTCGCCGGTACCGCCCTGCACTGCTACGGCGGCGACCACGTCGCGACGAACGAGGCGATCCACGCCGCCGCCCCCGACCTCCAGATCTGGCACACCGAGTGCTCCGGCGGCGACTGGAACGGCACCCGCGAGGCTGCGTTCGGGTCGCTCGTCCGCTTCTCGCTGAACGAGCTGAACCACTGGTCGAACGCGTCGATCTTCTGGAACCTCGCCCTCGACCCCGACCACGGGCCGCACCTCGGCGGCTGCGACACGTGCCGCGGCGTCGTCACGATCGACCCGGTCACCGGAACGTGGGTGAACGAGGTCGAGTTCGACGTCCTCGCCATCACCAGCCGGTTCGGACCGCAGGGTTCCGGCGTGTTGGCCACGACGAACACGGCGTCGTCACTCGTGTCGGCCGGCGTGTGCAGCCCCGATCGACGGCCCGCGGCGATCCTGTTCAACGACGCCGCCGAGCGGGAGGTCACCGTGCGCTTCGGCTCGGTCGAGGTGCCGGTGACGCTCGCCGCGTCGTCGTACACGGCGGTGCGCGCCCCCGAGGGCGTCACGTGCGAGCTGGCCGCGTGGGCCGAGCTCCCGCCCGCGCCGGAGCGACCGGTCGACCCCACCCCCGAGCCGCCGGCCCTCCCCCCGACGCCGCCGGCGACCCCGATCCGAACCGACGCCGACTTCACCGGCTGAGCACGCTCCTCCCCCACCGGGCGACCGCTCGACGGTGATGTCCGATCCCCGCTAGGAGAGGAGGACTGGAGGGCGCACACTGGGGTCCGTGATCGAGGACCCGGAGCGCTGCTACGCCGCCGTCACCGGCCGTGACCCCCGCTTCGACGGGTGGTTCACGACCGGGGTCCGCTCCACCGGCATCTACTGCCGCCCGAGCTGTCCGGCGATCACCCCCAAGCGAGCCAACGTCGAGTTCTTCGCCACCCCGGCCGCTGCCCACGCCGCCGGCTTCCGCGCGTGCAAGCGCTGCCGCCCCGACGCCGCGCCGGGTTCGCCCGACTGGGACGTGCGGGCCGACACCGTGGGTCGGGCGATGCGGCTGATCGCCGACGGCACGGTCGACCGGGAGGGCGTCGCCGGTCTCGCGCGTCGCCTCGGCTACAGCCCGCGCCAGCTCCAGCGCCTCCTCGTCGCTGAGGTCGGCGCCGGGCCGCAGGCGCTCGCCCGCGCCCAGCGCGCCCAGGCCGCCCGCGTGCTCATCGAGACGACCGACCTCCCGTTCGGCGACGTCGCCTACGCGGCGGGGTTCGGGAGCGTCCGCCAGTTCAACGACACGGTACGGGCGGTGTTCGACCGGACGCCCGGTGGGCTGCGGGCGACGGCCGCGCGCCACCGCGACCGGGCCTCGGCACCGGGCACGATCTCGCTGCGCCTCGCCCACCGCGAGCCGCTCGCCGCCGACGACCTCATCGCGTTCCTCGCCGCCCGGGCGGTCGCCGGGGTGGAGTCGATCACCCCCGCGGTCGACGGACACCCGCCCACGTACCGGCGCACGCTCGACCTGCCCCACGGTCCCGGTACGGTCGCCCTCACGCCGGGCGAGCGCGCGATCCACGGCACGCTCCGGCTCACGGATCACCGCGACCTGACCGCCGCGGTCGCCCGATGCCGACGGCTGCTCGACCTCGACGCCGACCCGACCGCGGTCGACGCCCACCTCGGCGCCGACCCCCTGCTCGCCCCGCTCGTCGCCGCCCGCCCCGGTCTGCGGGTGCCGGGCGCGGTCGACGGCTTCGAGATCGCGATGCGCGCCGTCGTCGGCCAGCAGGTGTCGGTCGCCGGTGCGGTCACCGTGATCGGGCGGATCGCGGCCCGGTACGGCGAGCCGATGCCCGAGGCCGACGGTGACCTGCACCGCCGGTTCCCGACGCCCGACGCGGTCGCCGCACTCGATCCGGCGACGCTCCCGATGCCCCGGCGGCGGGCCGCGGCGCTCGTCGGTCTGGCGCGCGCCGTCGCGGACGGGGCGATCGTGCTCGACGCCGGCACCGACCGCGACCACACCCGCGCCGCCCTCCTCGCCCTCGACGGCATCGGGCCGTGGACCGTCGAGGACATCGCGCTCCGGGCCCTCGGCGACCCCGATGCCTTCCCCGCGACCGACCTCGGGGTCCGCACCGCGCTAGCCGCGCGCGGCCTCGACACCCCCGCCGACGTCGAGCGACACGCCCGACGCTGGCGCCCCTGGCGGGCCTACGCCACCATCCACGTCTGGAGCAGCCTCCCGTGAACGATCCCACCGCCCCCACCCCCCTCGCCACGACCATCGTCGACAGCCCGATCGGTCCCCTGACCCTCGTCGCGTCCGACGCCGGCCTGCGCGCCGTCCTCTGGCCCGACGAGCGCACGGGGCGCGTCCCGCTCGACGGCCCGAGCCGCGACGACCCCGGCCATCCCGTGCTGGCCATCGCCGCGACCCAGTTCGACGAGTGGTTCCGCGGCGAACGCACCCGCTTCGACCTGCCGCTCGACCCGGTCGGCACCGACTTCCAGCGGCGGGTGTGGACCGCCCTGACCGCGATCGACTTCGGTGAGACGTCGACCTACGGGGCGGTCGCCGAGGTGGTCACGGGCGACCGCGGCCGGGCCCGGGCGGTCGGTGCCGCCATCGGCCGCAACCCCCTGTCGATCGTCGTGCCGTGCCACCGCGTGGTGGGTGCCGACGGCTCGCTCACCGGCTTCGCCGGCGGCCTCGACGTCAAGCGTCGCCTCCTCGACCACGAGGCCGGCGAGGCCGCCCTGCCGTTCCCCTGACGGGGACGCCGACCACGGCTTCCTACAGCAGGCCGCGGACGTTGAGGGCGTTGAAGAGGAAGGTCGTCTCGGTGGCGATGATCTCGGCGCGGTTCTGGACGTAGGGCACGTGGCCCTGGCCCTCCCACGTGATCATCTCGGCCCAGGACCCGGCGTCCTCGGCACACGTGAGGGTGTTCTGGGCCCACGCGTGCGGGACGAGCGGGTCGGTCGTGCCGTGGAACATGAGCGCCGGCGCGTCGAACTGCTCGCACGTCGCGATGAAGTTGGCCCCCGACAGGGACACCGCGGCCGACACCCGCGATGACACGCCCGGGGTACCGCTGTCGCCCGGCACGCTCGCCCGGTACCCGACGTGGAGCGCGGTGATCGCCCCGGCGGACGTGCCCGCGACGGCGATGCGGTTCGGGTCGATGCCGTAGTCCTCGGCGTGGGCCCGGAAGAACCGCACGGCGGCCTGGGCGTCCTCGGTCGCGTCGACGATCGCCTCGACGCACTGGGCGTTGATCACGACGCACCCCGGGTTCGCCAGCCGGTAGGAGATCGACGCGTTCACGTAGCCCTTGCGGGCGAACACGTTCGCCTGGTCGACGAGCTCCGCGGACGTGCGCGACCCCGATCGGAAGCTCCCGCCGTGGATCCAGATGATCAGGGGCCGGAGCGCCGCGTCGTCGCCCTGCGGCTCGTACAGGTCGAAGTAGAGCGTCACGTCGGTGCCGTCCTGGGCGACCGCGGCCCCGTAGGGGACGTCGAGCGTCGTGGTCACCCCGCTGAACACCTCGTCGCGGTAGCGGAGCGGGCCCGGGTCGGTGGGGGCGACGAGCAGGCAGCCACCGAGGGCCACGGTGGCGACGAGCGCGCCGAGCACGGTGACGACGCGGTGGCGCATCGTCAACGGGGTCGCGGTGGTCGGAGGGAGGTTCATCGGTCGCTCCAGGAGGCGGTCGGGCGCGGCGCCACGCTACGCCAGGGCGCGATCAGGTCGACGGTGGCTGGCGGTTGCGTACGAACACCAGCACCGTCATCACCAGCGCCACCGCCAGCATGCCGAGCATCACGACGAGGATCAGGGCGAGGCCGGCGGTCACCCGTCCAGCATCGCCGACCATGGTCGCCCTCGCCACCACGCGCCGGGCGGTGACACGCGACACGGCCCGTTCCGGTGTGCGAGGGTGGGGGCGGTTCGTCAGTTACCACGAGTACGGGAGAGCGACGGCGTGACAGAGATCGTGGGATCGAGCCGCCCCCGACGCCTGCTGGGCGGGTACGCGCCGCTGGTCGTGGCGGTGGTCGCCCTGGCCGCGGTGGTCGTGGTCTTCCCGAGCCGGGCGCCCGAGAAGGAGGACGCGGCCGACGTGTCGACCGGCATCGAGGGCGAGTCCGCGACCGGGTGGGGCGACACCGTCACCGCGTGTCCCGACGGCGGGCGGCAGGTGCCCGACGACCCGTACTCGCCCCCGTGCTTCGCGTTCGAGGGCGACAACGGCGGTGCGACGAGCCAGGGCGTCACCGCCGACTCGATCACCGTCACGTACCGCCAGACCGCCGAGGTCAACACGTTGGCACTGCTCGCGCAGCTGATGGAGATCCCGTTCGACGAGACCTCCGAGGACCTCCAGCGCACGATGGCCGGCCTGGTCGACTACTTCAACGAGAACTTCCAGTTCTACGGCCGTCAGATCGACCTCGAGGTCTACGGCGGCGCCGGCCTCCTCACCGCCGAGCTGACCGGGGGCGGCCAGGAGGCGGCCCGCACCGACGCGCTCAAGGCCGGATCGGAGCTGCACGCGTTCGCGGACGTCACCGCCACGTCGCAGCCCTACGCCGAGGCACTCGTGCAGCAGGACGTGGTCGCGTTCGGCGCGCCGTACATGTCCCGCCGGTGGTTCACCGACCGGCGGCCCTACGCCTGGAGCATCGTGAGCGACTGCTCGGTCGTCGCCGAGACGGGCAGCACCTACGGGATGCGCCGCCTGTTCAACCGCCCCGCGATCTACGCCGGCGGCGCGCTGCAGGATGAGGAACGGCGGCTCGCGATCATCGCCCCGAACAATCCGGAGTACCAGCGGTGCGCGTCCGACGGCCTGGCGGTGCTCGACGACAACGGCATCGAGCCGACCCTCGTCACCGACTACGTGCTCGACCTGGCCCGCATCACCGAGCAGGCCGCGAGCATCAGCGCCCAGCTCGTCAGCAACGACATCACGACGATCTCGTGCTTCTGCGACCCGTTCATGGTGATGAACCTGACGCAGCAGATCGATGCCCAGGGCCTCCAGCCGGAGTGGGTCGTGGCCGGGGTCGGGTTCGTCGACCTCGACCTGATCGGCCAGGGGCTCCAGAAGAAGACCGACCAGTGGACCCGCGCCTTCGGGGCCAGCCCGCTGCCCGAGCAGCTCCCGCCGAGCGAGAGCCCCGGCTACCAGGCCTACACGTCGGTCCGCGACGACGAGCCGTCCGTGATGGTCGACGTCCTCTACTACCAGCTCTACCAGCTCGCCCTCGGCATCCAGATGGCCGGGCCCGACCTGACGCCCGAGACGATGGAGACCGGCCTGTTCAGCTACCCCGAGGCCACCGGCCCGGCGGGCACGTGGGACTACTTCCCCGAGAGCTACACGCCGACCGTCGACATCCGGGAGGTGTGGTGGGACCCCGAGGCGACGTCCCCGTTCAACGGCGAGAAGGGCACCTACGTGACGAGCGGGGAGCGGATACGGCCCGCGGACCTCGCCGACGGTCAGCCGGAGGTGTTCGGCCGATGAGCGACCGCAACCTCTCGATCGCCGGGGTCGCGTTCGTCGCGTTCGTCGTCGCCGGGCTGCTCGGCCTGTACGACGCCGAGCTGGGGGTCGTCGCCCAGGGCGCCACTCTCGGCGTCGGCACCGGGCTGATGGCGGTGGGTCTCGTGCTCGTCTACCGCACGACCCGGGTCATCAACTTCGCGTACGGCTCGATGGGCACCGTCGCCGGTGCCCTCGCCACCGGCCTGACGCTCGGCGACGCCGGCCTGAGCTGGTACGCCGCCGCGCCGATCGCGATCGTCGTCGGTGCCCTCGTGGGCGTCGCGGTCGAGGTGCTGGTGATCCGCCGCTTCCAGCGCTCGCCCCGGCTCGTGCTCACCGTCGCCACGATCGGCCTCGCCCAGGCCCTCGGCGGCCTGGCCCTGTTCGTACCCGGCTGGTTCGGGGCCGAGGCGCTCAACCCCGGCTTCTCGACACCGCTGTCGGACACCTCGGTGAAGATCCACCCGGTCACCCTCAACGGCAACCACCTCCTGCTCGCCGCGGTGGCCCCGATCGCCCTCGGGTTCCTCTACGCCTTCCTGTTCCGCACCGAGGCGGGCACCGCCGTTCGGGGCATGGCCGAGAACCTCGACCGGGCCCGGCTGCTCGGCATCCCGGTCAACCGGCTCAACGTCCTGCTCTGGGCGATCGCCGGTGGGCTGGCGGCCACGACGGTCGTGCTGAAGTCGCCGACGCAGGGGCTGAACGTCGACGCCGCCGCCGGCCCGACGCTGCTGCTCGCCCCGCTCGCCGCCGCCGTCCTCGTCGGGATGCGCAAGATCGGCGGGGCGTTCCTGGCCGGGATCGCCATCGAGATCCTCGACCAGCTCGCCCAGGTCAACCTCAGCACCCGCACGTGGACCTACGGCGTGCTGCTCGGCGTCATCGTCGTCGGCCTGGCGTTCCAGGAGCGATCGACCGTGCGCGGCGCCGCCGACGAGGGCTCCTGGGCCACCGTCGGCGTGTCGCACCGCCTGCCCAGCAGGCTCGCGTCGCTCCCCGAGGTGCGGGCCGCCCGCATCGTGGCCGCCCTGGTCGTGGCGGCGGTGCTCGTCGCCATCCCCGTCTGGGGCAGCCCGAGCCAGGTCAACACCGCGACCATCGCCCTCGTGTACGCCATGGCGGCCACGTCGCTCGTCGTGCTCACCGGTTGGGGCGGCGTGGTCAGCCTCGGCCAGTGGGCGCTCGTCGGCGTCGGCGGCATGGTCGCCGCCAACCTGATCGCCGAGGCCCGGCTCGACCTGTTCCTCACCATCCTCCTGGCCGCGGTGGCCGGCGGCCTGGTCGCCGCGGTGATCGGCATCCCCGCCCTGCGGGTGTCGGGTCAACTCCTCGCGGTCACCACGCTCGCGTTCGCGGTGTTCATGCAGATCCACGTGATCAACCCGGCGACCTATCCCGACATCGTCCCGGGCGACTACGAGCGGCCGGAGCTGTTCGGCTCGATCGACCTGTCGTCGGAACCGGCCCTCTACGTGCTCGCTCTCGTCCTCCTCGTCGTCGCCGTGGTCGTCGTGGTGAACCTGCGCGCGGCGCGCACCGGACGCGTCATATCCGCCGGGCGCGACAACCCGCGGGCCGCCGCCGCGGTCGGCGTCAACCCGGTCCGCACCCGCATCGTCGCGTTCGTCGTCGCCGGCATGTTCGCCGGGGCGGCCGGGGCGGTCCACGCCGTCGCCCTCCGCGGCATCGGCGTCAACAGCTACCCGGCGTCGGAGAGCCTCCTGCTCTTCTCGATGGCCGTCATCGGCGGCATCGCGTCGATCGGGGGCACCCTCGGCGGCGTCGCGCTCGTCCACTGGCTCGGGTACGCGTTCCCGCGCTGGCAGCTCCTGATCACCGGCGTCGGCCTGCTGCTGATCCTGATGGTGCTCCCCGGCGGTCTCGCCGAGGCCTACGAGCGCCTCCGCGACCGCCTCGCCCAGGCCGCCGGCCGTCGCCACGGCGTCCGGCTGATCGACGCGGTCGACGAGGCCGCCGACGCCGACCCGCCCCCACCGGACGCGGAGGGGCCGACGCCCGTGGTCGACGGGCCGCCGCCGATGCCGCCCGGGGTCGAGTTGCCGACCCACGCGGCCGATCCGCTGCTGGAGGTCCGCGGCGTGGAGGCGGGCTACGGAGCCCTCCAGGTCCTGTTCGGCGTCGACGCCGAGGTCGGCGACGGCGACATCCTCGCCCTGCTGGGCACGAACGGCGCCGGCAAGTCGACGCTCTTCAAGGCGGTGGTCGGACTGCTGCCGGTCACCGGCGGCTCGATCCGCTTCGCGGGCGAGGACATCACCGGGATGCCGACCGAGCGCATCGCCCGGCTCGGGCTGTCGATGATGCCCGGCGGCAAGGGCGTGTTCCCGACGCTCACCGTCGCCGAGAACCTGCGCCTCGCCACGTGGATGCTCCGGGGCGACCGGGCCCGTGCCCGGGAGCGCACCGAGGCGATGGTCGACCTGTTCCCCATCCTCCGCGAGCGCTGGGACCAGCCCGCCGGCCACCTGTCGGGCGGCGAACAGCAGCAGCTCTCGATCGCCATGGCGTTCGTCACCGAGCCGCGGATGGTCCTCATCGACGAGCTGTCGCTCGGCCTCGCCCCGACGATCGTCGGGATGCTCGTCGACAAGGTGAACGACCTCCGCGCCGACGGCACGACGATCGTCGTCGTCGAGCAGTCGGTGAACGTCGCGCTGCTGATGTGCCGCGACGCGGTGTTCCTCGAGAAGGGCCGCGTCCGCTTCCGGGGCCGCACCGAGGGCCTGCTCGATCGGCCCGACATCCTGCGCGCCGTGTTCATCGGGGGCGACGGGGCCGTCCCGGGGACCGAGGTCGGTCCCGGGGCGCGGGCCGAGGCGACCGGTCCCGCGTTCGAGTGCCAGAGCCTCACCAAGCGCTTCGGAGGCATCACCGCTCTCGACGAGGTGAGCATCCGGGTCGAGCCGGGCTCGATCGTCGGCCTCGTCGGCCACAACGGCGCCGGCAAGACGACGCTGTTCGACGTGCTGACCGGGTTCCTCCCCCACGACGGTGGAACGGTGCTGCTCGGCGACGACGACGTGTCCGACCTCTCGCCCGACCGGCGGGCCCGCCTCCGGATCGGCCGCTCGTTCCAGGAGGCGCTCCTGTTCCCGTCGCTGACGGTCCGCGAGTGCATCCTGGTGTCGCTCGAACGGCACCTCGCGAACCGCGACCCCCTGGCGGCCGCCCTGCGGCTACCGGCGTCGACCGACTCCGAGCGGGCGGCCGGCGAGCGGGCCGACGCCCTGGTGGCGATGCTCGGCCTCGACGCCTATCGCGACCGGCCCACCGGCGAGCTGTCCACCGGCACCCGACGCATCGTCGAGCTGGCCTGCCTGCTCGCCCAGGAGCCGAGCGTCGTGCTCCTCGACGAGCCGACCGCCGGCGTGGCGCAGGCCGAGACCGAGGCGCTGGCCCCGATGCTTCGCCGCGTGCAGACCGAGACCGGCTGCTCGATGGTGGTGATCGAGCACGACATGGCGCTGCTGTCGGACCTCTGCGACGAGCTGGTGGCCCTCGAGCAGGGGCGGGTCATCGCCCGGGGCGAACCGGCCGACGTGCTGGCCGACCCCGCCGTGATCGCGTCGTACCTCGGCACCGACGACGACGTCGTCCACCGGTCCGGCCGCCGCTAGCGACGATCGGAACCGGGGTCGATCCGTTGCCTCCGCCCGGCCGCCCGGTTACCGACGGCGGTCGACGGGGCGGGGGCTGAGGCCGGACAGGACGTCGAGATCGCGGGTCGCGCCGTCGAAGCGTTCCGACTCGGTCGGCGCGCCGAGCAGGTAGCCCTGGGCGCAGGGACAACCGAGCTTGCGGAGCGTGTCGAGCTGGGTCGGCGTCTCCACCCCCTCGGCGATCACCCGCAGGTCGAGGGCCCGGCCGAGGGCGATGACCGCCCGCACGATCTCGGTGTCGCTCGGGTCCGATCCCAGCTCGGCGACGAAGGAGTGGTCGAGCTTCACGCCGACGATCGGGAAGCGCTTCAGGTAGGCGAGGCTGCTGTAGCCGGTACCGAAGTCGTCTAGCCACAGCGACACGCCCATCTCCTGGAGCGCGTCGACGGTGCGGACCGTCGTGCGGTCGGCCCCGATGACGGTCGCCTCCTTCAGCTCGAGCGCGAGGTCCTCCGGACGCAGACCGTGGCGCTCGACGATCTCGGCGAGGCGGGACACGAACAACGGAGATCCGAGTTGGCGGGCCGCCACGTTCACGGCGACGAGAGGCAACCCCTGAGGACCGGCCCGGGCGCGCCAGTCGGCGAGGGCGGCGCAGGTGGCGTCGAGCACGGCCTCGCCCAGGGCGCCGATCAGCCCCCGCTCCTCGGCGAGGGTGATGTACTCGGCGGGCAGCTCGACCCGGCCGTCGGCGGTCGGGATCCGCACCAGCGCCTCCGCACCGACCAGCCGTCCGTCGTCGAGGGAGACGATCGGCTGGTGGTGGACGATCACGCCCTCGTGGTCGAGCACCCGGCGCAGGTTCGACTCGACCGCGAGCCGCCGCTGGGCCGCCACCCGCAGCGCCTCGTTGAACACCTCGACCCGGTTCTTGCCCCGCTCCTTGGCCCGCAGGAGGGCGGCGTCCGCGTCGCGCAGCAGGCGCTCGGGCGTCTGTCCGCTGTCGTAGGCGATGCCGATCGACGCCGAGACCGCGAGCAGGGTGCCGCCGATGGCGATCGGGATGGTGAGCGCGTCTCGCACGCGGTCGGCGAGGGCCCGGACGTCCTCGTCGGCGCCGCCCCCGGTGACGATGACGAACTCGTCGCCGCCGAGGCGGCCGACCTCGTCGCCCTGGCGCACGGTGCGCTGCAGGCGGTTCCCGACCTCGACGAGGAGCTGGTCGCCGGTGTCGTGGCCGCGCTCGTCGTTGATGACCTTGAACCGGTCGAGGTCGAGGAACAGCACCGCGACCCGCTCGTCGCGGGCGCGGGCGGCCTCGACCATCGCCGCCAGGCGGGTCATCAGGAACAGCCGGTTGCTCAGGCCGGTCAGCCCGTCGTGGTACGCCTGCCACTCGAGCTGGCGCGCGGCCCGGGTGCGCTCCGTGATGTCGCGGACGTTGTGGACCACCCCGCCGATCGCGTCCTCACCGACGTGGTTGGTCGACGTGACCTCGATGTGGCGCCAGTCGTCGTCGCCGTGGCGCACCCGGTGCACCGACTCGACGGTGGTGCCCGGCGCGGCCAGGACCCGCGCCGAGACCGCCCGGGCGGCCTCGCGGTCGTCGGGGTGGAAGACGTCGAGGTCGACGGGGAGGCCGATCCCGATGGCCCGGCCGAACAGCTTCTCGGTGGCGGGGCTGGCGTAGGTGACGAACCCGTCGGCATCGGTCACGTAGACGACGTCGGTGGCGTGCTCCAGGAAGCCGGCGAGGCGGGCGTTGTCGAGCCGGGCCTGGGCGTGGGCCTTGCGCTCGGCGGCAGCGGCGCGCTCCAGCGCCTCGACCACCCGGTTCTGCTCGGTGACGTCCTGCACCTGGGACACGAAGTGGAGCGGTCGACCGTCGGTGTCGCGGACGAGGGCCACGTCGAGCTGGCAGGTGATCACGCCCCCGTCGGCGGCGACGTAGCGCTTCTCCATCCGGTACCGGCCGATCTCGCCGGCCACGACCCGTTCCAGGAGCGCCAGGTCGGCGTCGAGGTCGTCCGCGTGGGTGATCGCCTGGAACGTGGTGCCGATCAGGCCGGCCTCGCTCCGCCCGAGGATGCGGCAGAGGGCGTCGTTGACGCGCAGGAACTCGCCGCTGAGCGCCACGATCGCCATGCCGAGCGGGGCCTGGGCGAACGCGATCTCGAAGCGGCGATCGACGTCGCCCATCGCGGCCAGGAGGTCGGCCGCGATCCCCGGTTCGGCTGGTCCTTCGGGCACTTCTCTCCCCTCGCCAGGCCCCGAACGCTACCGCGACCCGGGCCGGCGCGGTACCGGTGACCCCGGCCCGTCCACCGGCGCGGCGGCCTGTCACACTGGGCCGACGATGCCCGACACGACCGACCATCCGCAGGACACCGGCGAGCGTCGCGCCATCGTGCGGGCCGGCCTCGCCTTCTTCGGCGCCCTCGTCGTGCTGATCGCGGTCGCCGCCCTGTTCAGCCGGAGCGCGGGCGACGCGCCATCCACGACGACCACCACGTTCGCCTGCGATCCGGGCGATTCGGTGTGCCTCGCCGCGCAGCAGGAGCGGGGCCGTCCCGGGATCATCCCCGAGCCGGGCAGCGGTGCCGAACCCGAGGAGGCCGGCGACCGCGGCGGCGCCCTCCAGATCGCGGTGTTCGTCCTGCTGGTGGCGGGCGTCGGCGCGATCGTCGCCCTCGTCGTGCGGTCGTCACGCCGGGCCCGGACGGGCGCCGACGACGCCCGCGTCAGCGGGTGAGCAGCGAGATCAGCGCCCAGAGGAAGGCGACGCCCCCCAGGGCGGCCATCACCAGGCTGCGGGTCATCGGCGCCCGCTCTCCGCGCGCCTGGCGCTCGGGTGGCGGGCGGAACACGGCGAGCAGGTTCCCCACCATCAGCGCCCCGCCGAACGCCAGCAGCAGGTAGAGCAGCAGGTCCTCGCCCAGGAACAGGTCGGGCCCCGACGAGGTCTCGGCGAGCAGCATCGGTCCCGAGGCTACGGGGCGGCGACCACGCCGCGTGAGATCGCGGCCGGTTCGACCTCAACTACCCGGAGGGCGCGCCGATGGGTTCGGACCGCTCGGCGCCCTCATCCCATCTGTCCGCTCCGGCGGGCGGAGGCGCCGGGCGGTCCATCCTCCCCCGGCCCCCTCCCGCGATCGGGCCCGGCGTCTCCGGACGCCGGGCCCGATCCGTTCGCCCCGACCGCCGCGGACCGAGGTCGGCCCGGCATCGGGGCCGCGCCCGTACGGTGGCCGTGTCATCCCCCGACGGGAGTGGGACGTTCACCGTTCAGATGGACTTCACCCGGTTCTTCGAGGAGTCGGCGCCCGGCCTGGTGCGCCTGTGCTACCTGGCGACGCTCGACCTGGAGGCGGCGACCGACGCGGCCCAGGAGGCGATGACCCGGGCCTGGCGCGACTGGGAGCGGATCGGCGCCGACGGGAGCGATCCCGGTGCGTGGACCCGCACCGTCGCGCTCAACCTGTGCCGCGACGAGGGCCGCCGGGCCCAGCGCCGAACCCGGATCGACCTGGACGACGCCCTGGCCGCCGCCCCGTCGGCCGCCGCCGGCCTCGACGACGACCTGGACCTGCACGCCGCGCTCGCCGGGCTGTCGGAGCGCCAGCGCGAGGCGGTCGCCCTCCGCTACTGGGCCGACCTCGACGTGGTCGCGGTCGCGGCGACGATGGGCGTGTCGGTCGGATCCGTGAAGCAGCACCTCGCCCGGGCGCGCCGACACCTCGCCGACGCCCTCGGTCCGAGGCTGCTCGACGACCTGGAGGTGGAGGCAC
>JAAYBP010000478.1 GCA_012730075.1 Acidimicrobiales bacterium
CGCGACGCCCGCGGGTTGGCCTCGATCACGTACACGGTGGTGCCGGCGACGGCGTACTGCACGTTGATCAGGCCGCGCACGTCGAGCCGTTCGGCGATCGCGATGGTGTACGAGCGGATCACCTCGACCACCCACTCGGGCAGGTTCTGGGGCGGGATCGCGCAGGCCGAGTCGCCCGAGTGCACCCCGGCCTCCTCGACGTGTTCCATCACGCCGCCGATCAGCACCTCGCCGGTGTGGTCGCGGATCGCGTCGACGTCGACCTCGGTGGCCGATGCCAGGAAGCGGTCGATCAACACCGGCCGGTCGGCCGACAGCCCGCCTTCGCGCCCGAGCGTGCCGGCCGCGGTCAGCTCGGCCATCGCGGCCACGAGCTGCTCGTCGTCGTGCACGATCTGCATCGCCCGCCCGCCGAGCACGTACGACGGGCGCACCAGCACCGGGTAGCCGATCTGGTGGGCGATCGTGCGCGCCGCGTCGAGCGTGACCGCGGTGCCGCCCGGAGGCTGCGGAATGTTGAGGTCGCGGCACAGGTCGTTCCACAGCTGGCGGTCCTCGGCGAGGTCGATCGACAGCGCGGTCGTGCCGGCCACCAGCTCGGCGGGGATCTCGCCCGACAGCTTGAGCGGGGTCTGCCCGCCGAGCGACACGATCACCTTGTACGGCTGCTCGGCGGCGATCACGTTGAGCACGTCCTCGCGGGTGAGCGGCTCGAAGTACAACCGGTCCGACGTGTCGTAGTCGGTCGACACCGTCTCGGGGTTGCAGTTGATCATCACCGTCTCGTAGCCCGCCTCGCGCAGGGCGAACGAGGCGTGCACGCAGCAGTAGTCGAACTCGATGCCCTGGCCGATCCGGTTCGGGCCCGAGCCGAGGATGACGACCTTGCGGCCGTCGGACGGGCGGACCTCGCTCTCGTCCTCCCAGGTCGAGTAGTGGTACGGCGTCTCGGCCGCGAACTCGGCCGCGCACGTGTCGACGGTCTTGTAGGTGGGCAGCACGCCGGCCGCCTCGCGGGCCGCCCGCACGGCATCCTCCGACGACGACCACAGGTGGGCGAGCTGGCCGTCGGAAAACCCGAGGCGCTTGGCCCGGCGCCACTCGCGGCGGCTGAGGTCGCCGACCGTGCGCCCGGCGAGGGCGGCCTGCTCCTCGGTGATCATCGCCATCTGGTCGAGGAACCACGGGTCGACCCGGCATACGTCGTGGATCGCCTCGATCGTGACTCCGCGGCGCAGCAGCTCGCCGATCTGGAAGATCCGGTCGGGCGTGGCGATCGCGATCGCTGCCAGCAGGTCGGCGTCGGAGCGCCCGGCGAACGCCGAATCGCCGCCCGGATCGCAGTTCAGCCCGAGCCGGCCCTGTTCCAGCGAACGCAGCGCTTTCTGGAGCGATTCGGGGAACGTACGCCCGATCGCCATCACTTCGCCGACCGACTGCATCTGGGTGCCGAGCACACCGCTCGTGCCGGGCAGCTTCTCGAATGCCCACCGCGGGACTTTCGTCACGACGTAATCGATCACCGGCTCGAAGCTGGCGGGCGTGGCCCGGGTGATGTCGTTGGCGATCTCGTCGAGCGTGTAGCCGACGGCCAGGCGGGCGGCGATCTTGGCGATCGGGAAGCCGGTCGCCTTCGACGCCAGGGCCGAGCTGCGGCTGACCCGCGGGTTCATCTCGATGACGACCATGTCGCCGTTCTCGGGGTTCAGCGCGAACTGGACGTTCGAACCGCCGGTCTCGACCCCGACCCGCCGCAGGCAGGCGAACGCGGCGTTGCGCATGCGCTGGTACTCGACGTCGGAGAGGGTCTGGGCGGGGGCGACGGTGATCGAGTCGCCGGTGTGGACGCCCATCGGGTCGAGGTTCTCGATCGAGCAGATGATCACGCAGTTGTCGGCGCGATCGCGCATGACCTCGAGCTCGTACTCCTTCCAGCCCGCGATCGACGCCTCGATCAGGATCTCGGTGATCGGGCTGGCGTCGAGCCCCGCGGCGGCGACCTTCTCGAACTCCTCGGGCGTGGAGGCGATCCCGGTGCCCTTCCCGCCGAGGATGTACGCGGGCCGGATCACCACCGGCAGGCCGATGTCGGCGACGACCTCGCGGGCCCGCTCCATCGCCGCCGCCACGCGGTCGCCCTTGGGGGCCCGCTTCAGGTCCTCGGGCGGGGCGGCGGTGCCCGACGCCGGCACGGCGAGGCCGATGCCGGTCATCGCCCGCTTGAACTTCTCGCGGTCCTCGGCGGTGCTGATCGCCTCGGCGTTGGCCCCGATCAGCTCGGGCGTTTCCGGCACGCCGACGAGCCCCCGCTCGTACAGCTCCATCGCCAGGTTGAGCGCCGTCTGGCCGCCGAGGGTCGGCAGCACCGCGTCGGGCCGCTCCACCTCGATGATCTTCGCCAGCACGTCGACGTCGAGCGGCTCGACGTAGGTGGCGTCGGCGAAGTCGGGATCGGTCATGATCGTCGCCGGGTTCGAGTTGGCGAGGATCACCCGGTATCCCTCCTCGCGGAGGACGCGGCAGGCCTGGGTGCCGGAGTAGTCGAACTCGCAGGCCTGACCGATCACGATCGGCCCCGACCCGATCAGGAGGATCGACGAGATGTCGTCGCGGCGGGGCATCAGCCCTCCCCCATCAGCTCGGCGAAGCGGTCGAACAGGTGGGCGGCGTCGTGGGGCCCGGGCCCGGCCTCGGGGTGGTGCTGCACGCTGAAGGCGCGCTCGGCGGGCAGCGCGAAGCCCTCGCAGACCCCGTCGTTCAGGTTGACGTGGGTCAGCACCGCGCCGGTCGGCAGCGTGTCGGCGTCGACCGCGAAGTTGTGGTTCTGGCTGGTGATCTCGATGCGACCGGTCGCGACCTCGCGGACCGGGTGGTTCCCGCCGTGGTGCCCGAAGGGGAGCTTCACGGTGTCGGCGCCGACGGCGAGGCCCATCACCTGGTTGCCGAGGCAGATGCCGAAGATCGGGACCTCGCCGAGCATCTCCTTCACCGACGCGACCACGCCGTCGAGCACCTCGGGGTCGCCGGGGCCGTTGGACAGGAACACCCCGTCGGGGTCGCGGGCCAGGACGTCGGCCGCCGGCGTCGACGCGGGGACGACCTCGACGGTCGCGATGCGGCCGAGGTGGCGGAGGATCGTCGTCTTGATGCCGAGGTCGTAGGCGACGACCCGGCGGGGCCCGTCGCCGACCGTGTAGGGCTCCGGGGTGCTGACCTCGGCCACCAGGTCGACCCCGGCGGTGCCCGGCTCCGCGAGCGCCGCCGCGAGCAGGGCGGCCTCGTCGACGACCGCGCCGTCGGGGGTGGTCGAGCCGAGCGCGCCGAACGCGCCGGGCACGGCACCGCGGTCTCGGAGGTGGCGGGTCAGGCGCCGGGTGTCGACGCCGCCGAGGGCCGGGATGCCGTGGCGGGCCAGCCAGGTGCCGAGGTCGTCCTCGCTCCGCCAGCTCGACCGGCGGCGGGCGGGCTCCCGGACGATCACGCCCCGGCAGAAGGGCCGGCGGGCCTCGTCGTCGGCCGTGGTCACCCCGTAGTTCCCGATGTGGGGGTAGGTGAACGTGATGATCTGGCCGGCGTAGGACGGGTCGGAGATGACCTCCTGGTAGCCGGTGAGGACCGTGTTGAACACGACCTCGCCGGTGGCGATGCCGTCGCCGCCGAGTACCTCTCCCTCGAACGTCTCGCCGTCGGCGAGGACGAGGAGGCCGGGGCGGATGGCGCCGCTCACCGGGCGCTCCGGCCGCGTACGAAAACGCCCCCTGCCGGGCGGCAGAGGGCAATCGGGTCGTGCTGCAACGGGGGCTCCTGCCGTGCGGGCCTCACGGGACCCGCTTCACGGTCGGGCGATGAACCTAGCAGCCGCGCCCCGGCGCGACGACCCCCGTTCCGGGCCGGTACCTTCGTCGTCGTGACCGCCCACGCGACCCCCGCCCGGACAACAGGTGAGACCACGCCGGAGATCGACCTGGTCGTCGAGTTCCTCGCCCGCCTCGAGGGCGGCGACATCCCCGGCGCCCTCGACCTGATGAGCGAGGACGCCGTCTACCAGAACGTGCCGCTGCCGCCCGATCGGGGGAAGGCCGCCGTCCGCCGCACGCTCGAGCGGATGATGGGCGTCGGCGACGGGTTCCGGGTCGAGTACGACAACGTCGCCGCCAACGGCCCGGTGGTGCTCACCGAGCGCACCGACATCCTGTCGGTCCGTGGCGTGAACGCCCGCTTCTGGGTGTGCGGCACCTTCGAGGTGCACGACGGCCGCATCACGCTGTGGCGCGACCGCTTCGACTGGGCCGACTTCACCTTCGCCTGGGTCCGGGGCGGCGCCCGGGCCGTCCGCCGCGCGGTCCGCCGCCGCCTCGACCACC
>JAAYBP010000079.1 GCA_012730075.1 Acidimicrobiales bacterium
CTGCTGGCGGAGAAGCAGGGGATCCAGTGGATGATCGCCGACTCCACGATGGAGCTGTACCAGGCGAATCTGATGGTGCTGCACGCCGCCTCGAAGATCGACGCCGGGGTCGACTTCAAGAGCGAGGTGTCGATGTGCAAGCACTTCGTGGCCAACATGCTCGGCCGGGTGATCGACCGGTCGATCCAGGTGCACGGCGCGCTCGGCTACTCCACCGACACGCCGCTGGCGCACATGTACCAGCACGCCCGCTGGGCCCGCTTCGCCGACGGCGCCGACGAGGTCCACCAGATGCGCATCGCCCAGCGCACCATCGCCGCATGGAAGGACGACGGCTCCACCCGCGCCGCCACCGGCGACCTCCCCCTCTGACGCGCACGGGGGCTCGTTGGCCCTCGGTAGTCGGCCGCCGTCCCTTTCGCCGTCGGGTGTCGCCGTTCTTGGCGCGTGGGCGGACAGATCTGACCGCTGACGGACGAAGAAGGGCGGGGCCGGGGGTCGGGTGCGGTTCTTGGCGCGTGGGCGGACACCGGTGACCGCTCACGCGCCAAGAATCGGCTCCGGCGGGTGTCGGCGGTGTCGCCGTTCTTGGCGCGTGGGCGGACAGATCTGACCGCTGGCGGACGAAGAAGGGCCGGGCCGGGGGTCGGGTCCGGTTCTTGGCGCGGAGGCGGACAGATCTGGCCGCTGGCGGACGAA
This sequence comes from Acidimicrobiales bacterium, assembly GCA_012730075.1. Taxonomy (GTDB): domain Bacteria; phylum Actinomycetota; class Acidimicrobiia; order Acidimicrobiales; family Iamiaceae; genus Iamia. The sequence goes on from JAAYBP010000079.1 coordinate 700, forward strand.
GAAGTGGTGAGGGCGTGGGTCGATGAAGCTCGGGTGCGCCCCGGACCGACTGTCGTAGGGGGGTCGTACGGTGGCGGCCATGAGCAGACGGCGGAAGCAGCAGCACCGACGCCCGGGTCGCCCCGATGCGGCTCGAGGCGGTTCGTCCCGGGCCGGTGGCGGCACCGGATCTCGATCGCGAGGGCCGGGGCCCTTCCCGCCCGGTCCGGATCCGGCCACCGGTGGATGGGGCCGGGGAAGTCCCGCGGGCTCGGGTGGTGACGACCGGCGGCGCCCGGACGGCACCGCCTCGCCCGGCGCGTCTCGTGGCCCGGGCGGGTGGGGCTCCCGTCGCCCGGACGGGTCGACGCGTGAAGACGCCGGCCGGCGTCGCGGCGGTCCGACGACCGGACCCGACGAGGTCGCCCGGCTGTTGCGGGCGGTCGTGGGGGCGCCGACGGCCACGGTCCGGGCGGTGCGCGACCGGCTCGACGCGGCCGATCCGGCGGTGGTGGTGCCGGCGATCGAGCGGCACGTCGCGGCGACGCTCGACCGGGCGTGGCCCACCGGGTGGCAGCCGGCCGAGGTCGTGTGGCAGGCGCGGCGGCGCAACCGGGCGACCGGCGAGGCCGCCGTGGCGGCGGTCGCGGTGGCGGCGCGCCGGTGGGCGGGGCTCGACCTCCACCCGGTCTGGCGGGCCCAGCTCGACGAGCTCGGCATCGATCCCCCGGCCGACGCCACCGCCGAGCCCGCGGCCGACGCCACCGGGACGGGCGACGAGGCCGCCGGGACGGGCCGGACGCGCGACACGGCGACGGGCCGGACGCGCGACGCCGAGTCGGCGCCCGGCCGCGGGCCCGCGGCCGGGACGGACCGGACGCGCGATGCCGGTACGTGGGGCGCGGCGGTGGCGGCCACCCACGGGCTCGGGGCGCTGGTCGACCTGGTGGCCGCGCTCGACCTCTGGCCGATCGAGGTGCTGCTGCCGGTGCCGGGTCGCCCCGACATCGCGCTGGCCTCGACCTCGGTGGGGGACGACGGCGCGGCGGCGGGCATCGATCCGGCGGTCCTCGAACGGGTGCGGGCCCTGCTCGCCAAGGCCGAGTCGACGACGTTCGAGGCCGAGGCGCAGGCGTTCACCGCCAAGGCCCACGAACTGATGACCAGGCACTCGCTCGAACACGCGCTCGTCACCTCGGGCCCGGCCGACCACGACCGCCCGCAGGCCCGGCGCTTCTGCATCGACGATCCCTACGCCGACGCCAAAGCGTTCCTGCTCACCGTGATCGCCGGGGCCAGCCGGTGCCGGGCGGTGCAGCTCGGTGGCCTGTCGATGGTGACCGTCGTGGGGTTCGGGTCCGACCTCGCCGCCGTCGACGTCCTGTTCACGTCGCTCCTCGTCCAGGCGCAGACGTCGCTGGGCGAGCTGGCCCGGTCGTCGGGGGCGGGCGCCCGGGAGCGGAGCCGGGGCTTCCGGTCGTCGTTCCTGCGGGGCTTCGCCCAGCGCATCGGCGACCGCCTGGACGCGGCGGGCGCGGCGACGGTCGCCGACCTCGACCGCAGCAGCGGCGGAGCGCTGGTGCCGGTGCTGGCCGACCGCAGCGAGGCGGTCGACGGCCACGTCGCCGAGATGTTCCCCCGGATGACCACGAAGGCGGTCGCCGGTCCCACCGACGCGCTCGGCTGGCACGCCGGCCAGGACGCGGCCGACCGCGCCGATCTCCCCTGGGACCGCCTCTCCGCCGGCTGAC
>JAAYBP010000011.1 GCA_012730075.1 Acidimicrobiales bacterium
CGGCACGGCGCCGGGCCGCTACCTGCTCGCCCCCCCGGACTGGACGGGTGACGCACCCGACGACGCCACCGTGATCACGTGTCCGACGATCACCGCGTCGATCGTGGGGCGGTGGGCGGTCGACGGCGAGGCCGACCTGCCCGCGGTGCACGCCCTCCAGGACGCGACCAGCCTCACCCCTCCCGCCGCTACACCGCAGGGCGTTCTCCGTCCGGCAGCGACCGGTGACGAGGCACTCGACTTCTGGGAGCGCTATCGGGTCTGGTCCCGGGACAACCCACCGCCGGCACGGGACGAGGCGGTCCAGGCGGGCTTCGCCGACCTGGGTCTAACCGGTGACGAACGGATCACGAGCGCCCATCCGGCGGCCGCCGCGCTGAGCGAGGGCTACGCGCGGGGCGCGGCCGCACTGGCCCAGGTGCTGCAGGGCGGGCACGCGCCGGAGGTCAACGGCTGGCTGATCAACCTCCACGCCTTCGACTACAACCTCGATCACTTCGGGGTGGGCACGATCGATGCCCCGGAGTGGCGGATCGAGGAGCCGACGGAGCGCCTCCTGATGCGGGCCGGTGCGGCGCTCGGCGGGCTCTGGGGCAACCACGGCTACGAGGCGGCCTACCTGAGCGTGTACGTCGACGACGCCGGGGACCAGTTGAACGGCGCTTACCGCTACGAGCTTGTGCTCGATCCGCCCCCGCGGAACGACGGCTTCTGGTCTCTCACCATGTACGACGTGCCGAACTACTTCCTCGTCGACAATCCGATCGAGCGCTACTCGATCGGTGACCGGACGCCCGGGATCGTCACCGGTCCGTCAGGCGGACTCACCGTGACGATCAGCCGGGACGCGCCGACCGACCCGACGGCGCGAGCGAACTGGCTCCCGGCCCCGGCCGGCGACTTCCGCCCGCTCCTGCGCGTGTACGCCCCGGGTACCGAGGTGCTCGACGGGACCTACGAGGTACCACCGATCCGCCGGATCGGTTGACCGCGACGTCCGCGCCGAGCAGCCGCGCCGCCGCGCCCACGGGGCCGGTCGTCCCGGCCGGTCGGCCGCTTCGACGCGCCGCTATCCTCCGCCGACCATGTACGACAGGACGGTCAGCGCCTGGTCACCGGCGCCCTGGTTCCTCGTATCGAGACCGCTCGGGCCATCCGACGAGGTGGTCCGACAGGGGGTGATCGACCTCCTCGACCGGGCGATCGGCAGCGCGCGCGTGACCCGCATCGTCGCCCCCTCCGGGTACGGCAAGACCTCCGCGCTCCGGCAGTGGGCCGACCGGGCCGAAGGGCCGGTCGCGTGGTTGACGCTCACCGAGTTCGACGACGACCCCGTCCGACTGCACCGCGGGATCGTCAGCTCGCTCAAGCGGTCGGCCGAGGCCGTCGGCGGAGAGGCCAGCCATCGGCTCCTCCAACTCATCCCCGACGTGAACCGGCTGGCCGCCAGCTACGACGCGCTCATCTCGGCGCTCGAGCGCACGGCGGCCAGTCTCGTCCTCGTCGTCGACGATGCCCACCTGGGTGGGGAGGCGCTTCGGGACACCGTCGCCCACCTGGTCGGCGACGGGACCTCGTCGACCATCCACCTGGTGCTGGCGGGGTCGGCCGACGTCGATCTGCCGTCGAAGCTCCGGATCGACGGTGCGCTCGCCGACGTCTCCCCGGCGGCCTTGGCGTTCACGGCCGCGGAGGTCGACCAGCTCACCGCGACCCTCGGCATCACCGGTGACGCTTCGCTGGCCGAGCGGATAATCGACCGCACCGGCGGGTGGCCCGCCGCGGTCCGCGCCGTCCTCTTCGACGTGACCGACAGCGCAGCCATCCGAGGCCACACCGGGTCGCGCGCCATCGTCGACCTGGTGGCCGAGGAGGTACTGCCCCGCCTCGGCTCGGATCTGGCCGCGTTCGTCCTCGCCGCGACTACGTGCACCCGTCTCGACGCGAACCTCGCCCGGGCGCTCACCGGGCGGACGGATAGCGCGGCGCTGCTCGAGGCGTGCGTCCGACGCGGGCTCTTCATCGATCGCTACGAGGATGGCGACGAGACCGTCGTGTACCGGTGGCACGTCGTACTCGCCGAGGCCTGCCAGGCCATCCTCGGCGAACGCGATGCCGAAGCGCTCGAGCGGCTCCATCGCACCGCGGCGCTCGCCCTACGCGACGACTACCCGCTCCCGGCCGTCGACCACGCCCTGCGGGCGGGCGACGGCGAGCTCGCGGTGGACATCATCGCCACCTCGTGGGCGGGCATCCTCCTCCAGGCCGGTGCGTCGGCCCTCGAACGAGCGTGCCGAACCCTCCCCCGGCCGTGGTCGGCGTCCCCCGAGGTGCTCCACGCCCGGGCGTGCTGCCTCGACGTCGCCGGCGACCGGCTCGGGGCCGCCCTCCTGGCGGAGCGGGCCGTGGCCCTGGCCGCCGAGATCGAGCCGGGTCGTCGTGCCCGGGCGGCTCTCGTCGCGGCCGAGGCGGCCCTGCTGCTCGCCGACGAGCACCCCGTCCTGCTGGCGGCGGTGGACGACCTGACCCGCCTCCTCAAGTCGGCCACGGATCTCCCGCCCCGGACCTACGGCCACCTGCTCTTCCTCGCCGGCTGGGCCGAGATGCGCCTCCGACGGTCGCCCGAGCACGCGATCCGACTCCTCGAGTCGGCCCGGCTGGAGGCGATCGCGGTGGGCGACGACGTCGTCGCCCACCGCGCCGGGGTGAACGCGGCCTTCGCCCTCACCTTCGCCGGGCGGTTCCGGGACGCCGAGGCCCGGCTGGACGAGTCGAACGCAGCGCTCGCGGTGCGCGCCGACTGGAACGCGTACGACGGCGGGATCGAGGCGACGGCCCGCGGCTACATCGCGTTCCACCGCGGTGAGGCGGAGGAGGCCACCCGCCACCTCACCGGCATGGTGGGCGGCGACGCCGGCAACGGTCCCTACGCCCTCCTGGCCGCCTTCCACCTCGTGCTGATCGCCGCCGACGCCGGTGACCCGGTCGGCCTCGACCGGGCCGAGCAGGCCCTCGACCGCTTTCCCGCCACCCCAGCGCACGGCATGCCCTGGCCGGAGTACGCGGTGTTCGCCCGCTGCCGCGCCGCCCTGGCCCGAGGCCACGCCGACGAGGCTCTCGACCTGGCCCGGTCGATCGCCGACCTCCGCTTCGTTCCGGTGATGGCTGGCATGCTCGCCGAGGTCCACCGGCAGCTCGGCACGATCGACGAGGCCGAGGCGTGCCTGGACGCGCTCGATGCCCAGCCCGTCCCGCCCTACGCCAGGGTGGGGACGCTGGTCACCCGGGCGCTCATCGCGGCCGAACGGGAGGTGGGTGACGACGCCCAGAGCCTGGTGGAGCAGGCGCTCAGCCTCGCCGTCGCTGAACGGGTGGCCCGGCCCTTCACCGGCGACGACCCGATGCTGCGCTCGCTGCTCGCCGAGCGGGCGGCTCGGGGAACCCGTCACGACGGCTTCCTCGCCGACCTCCTGGCGCGGTCCGAGCACGACGGAGGTCGGTTGCGGGCAGGCGTGCAGCTCTCCCGTCGGGAACGCGAGGTCCTCGGATACCTCCGTTCGTCGTTGACGACCGCCGAGATCGCGGAGGCCCTGTTCGTATCGGTCAACACGGTGAAGACGCACCAGCGGGCGATCTACCGCAAGCTCGGGGTCACCAGCCGGCGAGAGGCGATCAGGCTGTCGATCTGACGGCCGCCCCCGCGGCCGCCCCCCTCGACCTCACCCGACAGGGGTGATTTCCGTGCGACGGCCTGCCCTTCGCCTGTCCGTCGCGCGAAGGTGCCGACGTCCCGAACCGTCTGCCGACCCGCGAGCCCGTGCCGACCCACGATCCGTCCCACCTTCCGTTGGAACCGGCGTGATCGTCCGGGCCATCGGCGATCTCCTCCCGTCGGCGGTCGGTGTCGCGCTCAGCCCGGTGCCGATCGTCGCGATCGTCCTGATGCTCGGGACTCCGCGCGCCCGGACCACCGGCACCGCGTTCGCGCTCGGTTGGATCGGCGGCCTGAGCCTCGCGGTCGTGCTCGTCACCCTGGTCAGCAGCGGGGCCTCGTCCGACGATGACCCGTCGACCGCGGTCGGCTGGGTGAAGCTGATCCTCGGCGGGCTGTGCCTGGCCAGCGCGATCCGGACGTGGAAGGGCCGTCCCGGGCCGGGCGAGACCGCCGAGACGCCGGCCTGGATGGCGGGGCTCGACGCCGTCGCGGCAGGAAGGGCCGCCATCCTGGGCGCCGCGCTCGCCGGCGTGAACCCGAAGAACCTCGCGCTGTCGGTCGCGGCGGCGGCGTCGGTCGGCCAAGCGGCCCTGTCGGGCGCGGAGACCGCGATCACGCTCGCGACCTTCGTGATCCTCGCGTCCGCGTCCGTCGCCGGACCCGTGGTCTTCTTCCTGCTCGCACCGCAGCGGGCCGCCGCGCCGCTGAACTCGCTCAAGGACGCGATGGCCGCCCACAACGACGTGATCATGGCGGTGGTGCTCCTCGTGCTCGGCGCGAAGCTGGCCGGCGACGGCCTCGCCATCGTCGGTGCCTGAGCGGACGCCCGATGACCACCTCCGCCTGCCCGCACCGCTCCGATCCCGAAGGACCTCGATGACCACCATCGTCAACCTCGACAACTTCGCCCGCGCCGAGACCGACCGCATGATCGCGGCGATCAGCGGCGTCGCCGGCGGGACGAACGTGGTCTTCCACAACCGGACGTTCGCGTCGCTCGACCAGCAGACGGTGATCCGCGAGAACCGCGACACCCTCTACACGGTGTGCGTGATCGACATCAGCGAGGGTGCCGCGCTGACGATGCCCGACGGGGGCGACCGGTACCTCTCGGCGATGATCATCAACCAGGACCACTACATCAACCGGGTGATCCACGACGCCGGCACCCACGCCCTGGCCGTCGAGGAGCACGGGTCCGGTCACGTCGTCGCGGCCATCCGGATCCTCGTCGACCCCAATGACGACGCCGACCTGGCGGCCGTCAACGCGTTGCAGGATCAGATCACGGTCGAGGCCGCCGCCGCCCGCCCGTTCGAGCTGCCGGACTACGACGAGGCGAGCTTCACCACCACCCGAAACGCTCTGCTCGAGCTGTCGAAGGGCATGCGCGGCTACGCCGGGTGCTTCGGCCGCCGTTCGGAGGTGGACCCGGTCCGCCACCTGGTCGGCACGGCGTCGGGCTGGGGTGGCCTGCCGGAGACCGAGGCGTACTACGTCAACGTCCAGCCGGACCTTCCGGTCGGCGAGTACTCGCTCACGGTCGGCGACGTGCCGGTGGACGCGTTCTGGTCGGTGTCGCTCTACAACGGCGATGGGTTCTTCGAACCGAACGACCAGAACCGCAACAGCGTCAACAGCGTCACCGCGGTCCGGAACGACGACGGCACCACGACCGTGAACTTCGGTGGGTGCCGCGACGGTCGAGTCAACTGCCTGCCGATCATGGAGGGCTGGAACTACCTGGTGCGGCTGTACCGGCCCCACACCGAGGTCCTCGACGGCACCTGGACCTTCCCGTCGATCGACTGAGTCCGCCGGCCGAGGTCATCGCGGGCGGCTGGGCTTCTCCGGTGGTCGACCGGGTTCGACGGCCGAGGTCAGGAGGCTCGGACGACCCAGGGTCGGTTCACCCGACACCCGGTAGCCGGACCGGGAGGCGGCGCGACGCGGCCAGTCCCAGCGCGGCGGCGACGACGCCGAGGGCGAAGACGACCGCGGTCGAGTCGACCTCGGACCAGCCGCGCGAGTCGCCCAGGGCGATCACGGCGCCGCCGAGCCCGGTGCCGAGCGACACCCCGAGCAGGTCGCAGAGCTGGAGGTCGGCCGACGCCTGCCCCTCCCGGCCGGGCTCGGCCGAGCCGAGGGCGCTCACCGACAGGGGCGCGTAGCCGAGGCCCATGCCGAAGCCGCCGATGCTCCACGCGACGACTCCCCACCAGGCCGAGAGCGACGTGGCGACCAGGACCATCGCCGCCGCGGCGACGCCGATCATCAGGAACGCCAGGCCGTCCATGACGCGCGGGCCGAGGCGGGCGACCACCCGCTCCTGGGTCCACGACCCGACGGTCCACAGCACCGCGGTCGCCGACAGGGTGGCGGCGGCGACGTCGGTCGACCCGCCCCGGGCCTCGGTCACCGCCAGGGCGACGTAGGCGTCGACGCCGAAGAACGTCCAGGTCAGGATGCCCCGGACCGCGACGATGGCCGGGAGGCCCGGAGCGAGGCGCACCGTGCCCGCCGGTACCAGGTGGACGAAGGCGTACACGCCGGCGGGGACGCCGACGACGACGAGCACCACCGCTGCCGCCGGACCCGAGTCCGAGGTGCCGGCGGCCAGGACGAGGCCGACGCCGATCACGAGGAGGGCGGTGAGCGCCATGCGGCGCCGCCGGCCGGACGTCGGCTCGACGGCGGTCGCCCGGCCGTGGTGCGCGAGCGGTGGGACGGCGATCACACCCGCCACGACGACCAGCGGGATGAGGCCGAGGAACACCCAGTGCCACGACGAATGGCGCTCGATGACCGCGGCGAGGCTCGGCCCCACCAGGCCGGGCACGACCCAGGCGGTCGAGAACACGGCGAAGACGCGCGGTCGGAGCGCGACGGGGTAACCGCGGGCGACGGCGACGTACGCGGCGGCGGGGATCGCGCCCGCGCCGAAGCCCTGGGCCAGCCGGGCCCCGATCAGCACGACCATCGACGGGGCCAGGCCGCCGACGAGCAGCCCGGCCGCGAACAGCACCAACCCCACCCCGAACGGCAGGGCGGGCCCGCGGGTGTCGGCCAGGATCCCCGTGAGCACGGTGCCGGCCAGGGAGGCGAGGAAGAAGCCGCTGAACACCCAGCCGTACAGGTGCAGGTCGCCCAGGTCGTCCTCGACCTTGGGCATCACCGTGGCGATCGCCAGCGACTCGAAGGCGACGAGCGTGATCGTCATGACCAGCCCGACGGTGAGCCGCCGCCGGGCCGGCGCCCACAGGCCGTCGCCCGACGGAGCGGTGGGAGCGGTGGGGGCCTCGGTCACGGCGGGGACACTACGACCGCGAAAACCACACGAGGTGCCTGGAGGCCGAGCCGATAGGCGAGGCCGACCCAGCAAGCACGGCACCGCAAGTTCCGAGCGCAGCGAGGAATCCGTCTAGCGACGACGCGCGCCATCCGCTAACGCTCCTGGCACCTCGTGTCGTTCCGGCCTCCGTGCACCTCGTGTGGTTCAGGTCTCGACGAGGTCGAGCGACCACTCCGGCATGGTGCGGGTGTCGGGGTCGTAGGAGCGCAGCCAGACCGGCAGCCAGTGCGGGTCGGCCATCTCCGACGGGTGGTGGCCGCGGATCAGGGCCGCGCCCATCGCGGGGAGCAGCTCGAACGCGAACCCGAACGACCACGACAGCATCTGGGCGTGGGTCGACGGCCGCCAGATCTGCCGTGACGCGACGAGACCGGCGAACGTGCCGAGCAGCGTGAACCAGGCCATGACGACCATGGCGGCGAGCATCCCGCCCGCGTAGGCGACGCGCCCACCGCCGCGGGCCCGGTGCACGTCGAAGGCGACCGACTTGTGCTCGACCTCCTCGGCCAGGTGCCAGAGGAAGAGGGTGGTCGCGGTGCGGTCGGCGCCGCGGAACAGGGTGCCGGTGCGCGGGTCGACCCAGCGGGCCACGACGAACGCGACCGTCTCGGCGCCCGCGGCGTAGGCGAGGTCGAAGCGCCGCGACCGGCCGCCGATCCACGCGAACGTGCGGGCCATCCACCGGTCGATGCGCCCGAGCGAGGGCCGCCGACCGATCAGGATCCGGTTGAGGCGGTGGTGCGCTCCGTGGTGGGCCGTCTCCTGTTGCACCCACGCCTCGGCCTCGGCCCGCAGCGGCCCATCGAGGTGGTCGAGCTCGTCGCGGACCGTGCGCACGACGTACGGCTCGACGTGGGGCATCAGCAGGCTGACCGCGTTGGCGACCGGCGCGAGGGGAGGGGTCAGCGGCGTCCAGTCGGGATCGAGGTCGTCGGGCCACTCGAAGCGCAGCCTCCGCACCTCGGGCGCGGGGCGGTCCACCACGGTCGCTCCCATCGGGGGACCATCGGCGGCGGACGGCGAACCGTGAGCCCCGGCGGCGACGTAGGGTCCGCGGGATGGATCTCGATGCCCTGGTCTCGTCGATGCCCTTCGCGGTCGCCAACGGGGTCGAGCTGGTGTCCGCCTCGGTCGACGAGGTGGTCGGCACCCTCGCCTGGGCGCCCGACCGGTGCACGGTCGGCGGGGCGATGCACGGCGCCGCGCTGATGACCCTCGCCGACAGCGTCGGTGCCATCGCCGCCTACCTCAACCTCCCCGAGGGGGCGGTCGGCACGTCGACGATCGAGACCAAGACCAACCTGTTCCGCGCCGTGCGCGAGGGCGTGGTCACCGGCACGTCGACCGTGCTCCACGCCGGCCGCTCCACCGTCGTCGTCCAGACCGACCTGCGCGACGGTGAGGGCCGGCGCGTCGGGCTCACCGTCCAGACCCAGTCGGTCCTCCGCGCGCCCTGAACCGCCCGGTCGGGTGCGGCGTCAGGCGGACTGCGGCCCGCGGAGGAGGCGGCCGGGCCGGGCGCCGGTGAACCCGTCGTCCTCGCGCACGACCTCGCCGCCCGCGATCGTGAAGCGGTAGCCGCGGGAGCCCTGCACGAAGCGGCGGGCGCCGGTGGGCAGGTCCCAGGCCATCCGGGGCGGATCGATGGCGAGGCGGTCGAGGTCGATCACGTTCACGTCGGCCCGCAGGCCGGGTGCGAGCAGGCCGCGATCGGCGAGCCCGTAGTGCACGGCGGTGTCGCGGGTCTGGCGGCGCACCAGCAGCTCGAGGGGCAGCTTCGGCCCCCGGACCCGGTCGCGGTTCCAGAAGGCGAGCATGAAGCTCGGCGTCGACCCGTCGCAGATCGAGCCCACGTGGGCCCCGCCGTCGGCCAGGCCCATCAGCGTGCGGGGGTGCTGCTGGAGCTCCCACAGCATGTCGAGGTTGCCGTCGCTGTAGTTGAACAGCGGGAAGTAGAGGACGCCGTGGCCGTCGTCCTCCATCAGCACGTCGAAGGCGACCTCGGCGGGGGAGCGTCCCTCGCGCGCCGCGATCGCCTCGATCGACGCGTCGGGCGGCGGCTCGTAGTCGGTCTCGCCCCGGAAGGGGAACATCTTGTGCCAACCGGTGGTGAGGAACCGGGCGAAGTCGCCCATGTCGGCCTGCTCGCCGTCGAGGATCGCCGTCCGCACCTCGGGCCGGTGCAAGGCCTCGACCCGCTCGACGGGGGAGAGGAAGGCGAGATCGGCCCAGCCTGACGACAGCGAGAACGGGTGGATCGTGGCGTGCCACGTCATCAGCACCCCGACCGGACGACCGTGGATCTGGCCGTACAACCCCACGCCCTCGGCCTCGGCCCGGGCCAGGTCGTCGGCGACCTCGCGCCACACCTCGGGCGCAGCGTCGGTCTGCTGGAGGCTGATCGTCACCCGGCGGCCCGATCGCTCGGCGAGCCGGCGCATCAGCGGCAGCGAGTCCGGCACCTCCGGGTGGTGCAGGGCGGCCTGGAACACGCCGTGGCCCGCGTCCCGTAGCGCGTCGCCGAGCGCCAGCACCTCGGCCTCGTCGGCATCGGTGCCCGGCACCAGCTCGCCGTCGCGGGACCGGTGGAGCGGCGTGCGCGAGGTCGAGACGCCGAGCGCTCCGGCTCGGAGCGCCGACGTGGCCAGCTCGCGCATGCGATCGCGATCGGCCTCGGTCGCCGTCTCGTTGGCGGCGCCGCGGTCGCCCATCACGTAGGCGCGCAGGGCGCCGTGGGGAACCTGGGTGCCGACGTCCATCACCCAGCGGCGGCGGTCGAGGGCGTCGAGGTACTCCTCGAAGGTCTCCCACTCCCACCGGATGCCGGCGGTCAGCGCGGCTCCGGGGATGTCCTCGACCCCCTCCATCAGCTGCACGAGCCACTCGTGGCGGTCGGGGGCCGCAGGCGCGAACCCGACCCCGCAGTTGCCCATCACCACCGTCGTGACGCCGTGCCAGCCCGACGGCGTGAGCTCCGGGTCCCACGTCGCCTGGGCGTCGTAGTGGGTGTGCATGTCGACCCAGCCGGGGGTGACGAGCGCGCCGTCGGCATCGATCTCGCGTCGACCGGCGCCGACCCCCTCACCGACAGCGGCGATGCGGTCGCCGTCGAGCGCGACGTCGGCGGTGGCCGGCTCGCCGCCCGAACCGTCGACGACCGTGCCTCCCCGGATGACGATGTCGTGCATGGCGTCCTCCCGACCTCGGTGGCCGCCCGAACCTATCGGCCTCGGCCCGGGCCCGCCGCCCCCGGGCGGAACGGCCCACCCGGCTCGGTGTCCCGCCGGCGGGCCGGGCTCGGGTCGAAGCGTGGGGGGTTGGCCGCGGTGCGTGGCGGGTACGTCGGGACGAACCCCGTGACGGGCGACACTCAGGGTGGCTAGAGTCATGGGGCGTGGGGAGGGCGTCGGCAGATTGGGCGGTAACCCTCGACATGCACACCCCGACCTCACTCACCGAGATCCGTCCGGGCCACGCCTCCCTCATCCGCCACGAGGACGCGGACTTCGAGCTCCTCTGGTGCCGCGACGTGCCGCGGGTCGCCCTGCGGCGAGGGGCGATCTGGGTCAGGGCCACCGAGGACGGGCCCGGCATCGTGGTGAGCTGCGGCGAGTCGCACGTGCACCTGCGCTCCGGCGCGGCGGCGATCGAGCACCGCGAGCACGACGCGCTGGTCGTCGTCGCCTCGGGTCGGGCCTCGGTCACCGGCACGTGGCCGCTGCCGAAGGTCGTCCACGCCGGTCACGGGGTCGTCGTGTCGTGTTCGGGCACCGTGCGCTCTCCCCGCCCCGTCGCCGTCGAGGAGCTGTCGGCCAACCCGATGCTCGTCGAGAACCTCGTGCGCGACAGCCTCGTCTCGGGCCGCGTGGCCACCCTCACCACCGAGCCGATCGACACCGGCCGCGACGCCAGCCGGCCCCGCGTCGACGGTACGCCGCCGCCCGTGGTCAACGTCACCGACCGGGCGCTCGGTGTGCGCGCCGGGCGGCGGACCGACGGTCGGGACACGCCGGTGCCGATCGTGGCGGGACCGGATCCCCGCCCCGAGCTGGTGCTCAGGGGCGGCATGGTGTCGGTGCGGGCCACGCCGTCGCCGCTGGAGCGGGCGGTGGCCACCGTGCGCGGTCGCGACGCGGGTCGTTCCCGGGCGGCCGACGCCGACCCCGGCGGCCGCGACGAGCAGCAGGAGGCGCTGGCCCGCATGCTCGCGCCTCGGCGTTCGGTGCGCCCCGCGATCTGACCGGCGCCCGGCCCGGCCCGACCGGGGCCCGCCGCGCCTGGATCAGGGGCGGCGCTCCACGATGACGGGGCCCTCGCCGTCGCGCTTGGCCTGGTACATCGCCTGATCGGCCAGGGCGATGAGCGCCTCGACGCGCTCGTTGCCGTTGGCGACCACCGCGCCGATGCTCAGGCCGACGTCGACGGTGGAGCCGTCGGCGAGGGTGAACGGCTCGGCCATCGCCTCGGTGACCCGGTCGATCACCCGGCGGGCGGCCGCCGCGTCGCCCAGCTCGACGACGAGCACGAACTCGTCGCCGCCCCAACGCCCGCACGTGTCGCCCTCGCGGACCGCCGCCGACAGCCGCCGGGCGGTCTCGATCAGCACGAGGTCGCCCGCCTCGTGGCCGTGGCGGTCGTTCACCGCCTTGAACCCCACCAGGTCGGTGAAGAGGATCAGCGGCCGGAGGCCGAGGCGCTGGGCGCGGATGAGGGCCATGCGCACGCGGTCCTGGAGCAGACCGCGGTTGGGCAGACCGGTCAGGTCGTCGTGGAAGGCGAGCTCGGCGAGCACCTCGTTCACGCCGTGGTGGACCGTCGTGTCCGTGCGGGTGATCACCACCCCGCCGTCGGGCAGGTGCTCGGCGGCCACGAGGAACCACCGCGGCTCGTCGCCGCCGGTGACCTGGTACTGCACCTGGAAGCTGGAGCCTCGACCGTCGAGCAGCCGTCCGAGGCCGTCGGCGATGTGCTCGGCGACCGGCGAGGGGGGATCGCCGGTGCGGAGGTGGGCCAGGAGGGGCGTGCCGACGTCGGCCACGACGGGATCGCCGTCGCCTCGGGCCCAGCGCCACCGGTCGTTGGCGGTGGTGACCGTCCCGTGCTGGTCGAGCACCGCCACCCCGTGCGGAATCAGGTCGAGGATGGTGTCGGTGCTCGCGGAGTGCGGGAGGCGGACGATGGACACGGCGATCCGAGCTTCCGTGGGACGGGGGCCAGTCCCGACACTACCCCCACCCAGGGTGGTCGAATCGGACACCTCGCGCCGAGCGCGGTCGCCTCGGATCGCGCTCACGGTACCTCCTAAGCTGCCGACGTTCCGGGGGGAGCCAGCGCATCGATGACGCCGACACGGTCACACACGCGAGCAGGGGGTAGGCGGAGCGCGTTCGTCGCGCTCGTGGGGCTGGCGCTCGCCGCGACGATGGTCCTCCCGGGAGGCCCCGCGGGCGGCCAGGTCGCGACCGACGAATCCGACCCGCACTCCTCGGCCGAGCTGCGCGACGAGTACGAGGAGCTGGTCGGTGAGCACGCCGACGTGCTGCTCGCCTACGACGAATCGACCGCGCGGCTGGCCGAGCTGCTGATCGAGGTCGCGGCGGCCGACGAGGCGAAGGCGGCCGCCGACGCCGCCCTGGTGGAGGCGGAGGAGTCGCTCGCCGCCCGTCGCGACGAGCAGGTGGCCGCCGAGGTGGCGCTGGTCGACGCGCGTGAACGGGTCGACCGGGCCGAGGCGACCGTACGGCGGTTCGCGATCGAGACCTACATCGACGACGGCGCCAACACCGACCTCACGCTGCTGCTCGACGCGGCCCGGGGGGACTCGGCGTCCCTCGCGGTGCTGGGCTACCGCGACAGCGTCGACACCCAGCAGGGCCGGGTCATCGAGGAGCTCGAGGACGCCCGCGCCGATGCCCTCCGTTTCCAGGATCGGGCGGTGCGGGCCACCGACGCCGCCGAGGAGCAGCGCGACGTGGTCGAGGCCATCCAGGCCGAGGCGGCGGCCGCCCTCGAGGACCGGGTGCGGCTCGCGGAGGAGGCGAACGCCGAGCGGGCCCAGCAGGAGCAGCTCCTGCGCGACGTGCAGTCCCGTTTGGTCTCGATCGAGGCGCGGCTCTACAGCCTCGAGCGGGCCGCCGACGGCATCCAGTCGCTCCTTGCGGCGTACCAGGCGGACGATCCCGACTTCGAGCCGGGCGCCTACAGCTTCTCGCTACCCCAGGAGGGGGCGACGATCAGCTCCGAGTTCGGCATGCGCTCGCATCCGATCCTGCCCGTGACGCGCCTCCACGCGGGAGCCGACATCGGTGCCGCGCACGGCTCGCCGGTGGTCGCGTCGGCCGACGGCGTGGTGCTGCTGGCCGAGGAGCGCGGCGGGTACGGGCTGACGGTGGTCGTCGCCCACGAGAACTCGCTGGCGACGGTGTACGCCCACAACTCGGCGCTGTCGGTGCGCGTCGGCGACCAGGTCGAGCGAGGTCAGGAGCTGGCCCGGGTCGGGTCGACCGGCCTGTCGACCGGCCCGCACATCCACTTCGAGACGCGGCTCCGCGGCGTGCCGATCAACCCGCGGAACTTCCTGCTGCCGGCCGACGGCGGCACCGGCGTGCCCGGCCCGTACCAGGACCCCGACGACCCCTTCGCCCCCGACGTCGTCCCCGAGCAGGCGGCCCGCCCCGGCGGGTGAGCGGACCTCTACGAACCTGCCGTCGGTTTAGCAGGATCTGTTAAACTGACGGCATGTCTGGAGAGGCGTACGACCCCGTCGCGAACCCGTACGCGCCGGGCGCCGGGACCCCGCCGCCGGCGATGGTCGGTCGCGACCCGGTCGTCGCCGACGCCCGCACGAGCCTGCGCCGGCTCCGCGCGGGGCGCTCCACCCAGCACCTGCTGCTGACCGGGCTCCGCGGCGTCGGCAAGACCGTGCTGCTCGCGACGCTCGCCGCGCTGGGCGAGGGCGAGGGGTTTCGCGTGATCCGCCACGAGGCGGTCGGCGGCGAGGACACCGTCGCGTCGGTCCTGCGCCAGGCTCGGCGCATCGTCGACGAGCTCGGTCCCGGTCCGCGAGTGGCGCGGGCGGTCCGCTCGATCGAATCGGTCTCGGTCACCCTGCTGGGCGCCGGCGCGTCGGTGGGACGCAACGTCACCCCCGATCGGGAGGCGCTGGCCGACGTGGTCGTCGACGTCGTCGCGGCGGCCGCCGACCACGACCTCGGCGTGGTGATCGCGATCGACGAGGCCCAGATGATGGACCCGGGTGACCTGCGACGGCTGCTCGCAGGGGTGCACCGCTGCGGCCAGGACGGCTTGCCGGTGTGGTGCGTCCTCGCCGGCCTGCCGAACCTGGTGGGCGTGGTCGCACGGGCCGCGACCTACGCCGAGCGCCTCTTCACGGTCGTCGCGCTCGGGCCGCTGGCCCCCGACGACGTCGTCCGGGCCGTCGCCGAACCAGCGGCCGAGCTCGGCGTGACCTGGGCGCCGGACGCCGCCGACGCCGTCGCCGACCGATCCGACGGCTACCCCTTCTTCGTGCAGGTCTGGGCGTACCACACGTGGAACGCCGCCCGCGACGACCCGATCTCGGTCGACGACGTCGAGCGGGGCGCCCCCGCCGCCCGCCTAGCGCTCGACGGCTCGTTCTTCGCGGCGCGGATCGCGCGGATCCCCGAGTCCGAGGTCGCCTACGTCCGGATGCTGGCGTCGCTCGGGCCCGGGCCGCACCGCTCCGGCGAGGTGGCGGCGGCCGGCGGACGCACCACGTCGGAGGTCTCCGCCGTGCGCGACCGCCTGATGCGGGAGGGCGTCGTCTACGCCCCCCGCTACGGCTGGATCGAGTTCGCCATCCCGCACTTCGACTCGCACGTCCGGCGCACCCTGCCCCCGCCCCAGGTCGCGGGGCCGGTCAGCCCCGCATGACCTCGCCGAGCGCGGCGACGATCGGCGCGATCGGCGGCGCCGGATGGCCGTCTAGGCGCTCGACGGTGCAGAAGACCTCGACGCCGTGGTGGCGTCCCTGGAGGGTGGCTACGAGCGAGCAGGCCGCCGGTCGGTCGTCGCCCTCCTCCTGCACCTGGAGCAGCACCTCGACCAGGCCGGACGACCGGTCGAGGTAGGTCACGTCGCCCAGCTCGTGGCCCGCCTCCACCAGCCGGACCATCACCAGGCCGGGATCGGCCTCGATGAAGAGCGCGTCGCCCTCGGCGCGCGCGTCGAGCGGCACGGTGGCCACCGGGCGTTCCGCCGGTCGGGTGAAGGCCCGGTGGGCCGCGATCAGGCGGGTCGCGTCGGCGTGGGCGCCGGGCACGCCGGGGGCGCGGTCGGGGTGGCGCTGGCGGATCAGCGATCGGAACGCCCGTCGGGCCTCGCCGGGGGACGCATCGGGGGCGACGCCGAGGACCCGGGCGGCCTCGTCGCGGGTCACGGCGTGAACCAGGCCCCCAGCGCGTCCACCATGCGGACCGGGTCCCGGGCGCCGCACAGCTCGCGCGCCGAGTGCATGGCGAGCTGGGCGACGCCGACGTCGACGGTGGCGAGGCCGAGTCCGGCGGCGGTGGCGGGGCCGATCGTCGACCCGCACGGGACCTCGTTGTGGCCGACGAAGTGCTGGACCGGCACGCCGGCCGCGTCGCAGGCGAGCTCGAAGGCCGCCCGGGTGGCCGGTTCGGTGGCGTAGCGCTGGTTGGCGTTGATCTTCACGACCGGGCCGCCGTCGATCGTGATCGGGTGGCCGGGCTCGTGGCGCTCGGCGTAGTTGGGGTGGGTCGCGTGCGCCATGTCGGCCGACGCGAGCATCGACGAGGCGAGCGACCGCCGCAGGTCGGCCCGCGAGCCGCCGCGGCCCGCGACGACCCGTTCGAGGACGTCCTCGAGGAGGCGTCCGGCGGCGCCCCGGGTCGAGACGCTGCCCACCTCCTCGTGGTCGAACAGGGCGACGACCGAACCGGTGTCCCGGCCGTCCGCGACGGTGGTGAGGGCCGACACCGCCGCCCAGCACGAGCAGAGGTCGTCGAGGCGCCCGCTGCTCACGAGGGCACCCTCGACGCCGAGGAGCGCGGCGGGGGAGAGGTCGTGGACCATGAGGTCCCAGCCCGACACGCCGTCCGGGTCGACGTCGAGCGCGGCGGCGACGAAGCGGCGGAACCCTCCCGGGTCGACCGGACCGACGTCCCAGACCGGTGTGAGGTGGCGCTGGCGGTCGAGGCGGAGGCCCTGGCTCGTGATCTCGCGGTCGAGGTGGATCGCGAGCTGCGGCACCCGGAGGAGCGGACGGTCGACGCGCAGCAGCCGGGTGGTCGGGCCGTCGGGGCCGAGGACCGCGACCCGACCGGCGAGGCCCAGGTCGCGGTCGAGCCACGAGTTGACCAGCGCCCCGCCGTAGACCTCGACGGCGAGCTGGCGCCACCCGGCCGCGCCGGTGTCGGGTCGGGGCTTGATCCGCAGGCCCGGGGAGTCGGTGTGGGCACCGACCAGGCGCAGCGGGGGCGCCGCGGGCCCGGTGGCGGGCAGGGCCCAGGCGATCACCGCGCCGTCGGCGAGCACGTGGCCCCGGGCCGGAGGGTCGGACCAGGCGTCGTCGAGCGCCAGGGGCGTCGACCCGGCCGCGGCCAGGCGTCGGTCGGCCTCGGCGGCGGCGTGGTACGGGGTCGGGGAGGCGTCGAGGAAGGCCAGGAGGTCGGCGATGTCGGCCACCGGCCGAACCTACGCCACCGGACACCGACCGGTGCGCGGGCGCGGTTTCCCTTTGCGGGGGCGGCCCGGGGCTCCGGTAGAGTCGGTCGATCCCCTCGGGCCAGCGACGTCCCGGCACCACCCCGCACCCACGCGAGATGGAAGGACGAATGCGCCGAGCACCAGGCCCCCTGGGCCTCTACGACCCGACCCATGAGCACGACGCCTGCGGCGTCGCCTTCGTCGTCGACATGCACGGCCGGCGCAGCCGGCGGATCGTCGACCAGGGCCTGCTCTCCCTGGCCAACCTCGACCACCGCGGCGCGTCCGGCGCCGAGGTCAACACCGGCGACGGGGCCGGGATCCTGATCCAGGTCCCCGACGCCTTCCTCCGCGACGTCGTCGACTTCGACCTGCCTGCCGCGGGTTCCTACGCCACCGGCATCGGGTTCCTGCCCCGCGACGCCGACGCGGCCGAGGAGGCGGTCGAGGCGATCGCCAAGATCGCCGACGCCGAGGGAATGACCGTCCTCGGCTGGCGCGACGTGCCGGTCGACCCTTCCTCGCTGGGGACCATGGCCCGCGACGTCATGCCGTCGTTCCGGCAGGTGTTCATCGCCGGGCGCGACGGCGAGCTGACCGGCCTCGACCTCGAGCGCCGGGCGTGGCTGGTGCGCAAGCGCGTCGAGCACGAGGTCGGCGAGCCCGACGGCTCGGCCCGGGCCGACACCGGCGATGTCTACTTCGCCAGCCTCTCGGGGCGCACCCTCTGCTACAAGGGCATGCTCACCACCGGCCAGCTCGGCGACTTCTACGCAGACCTGCGCGACCCCCGGCTCGAGAGCGCGATCGCCCTCGTGCACTCGCGCTTCAGCACCAACACGTTCCCGGCCTGGCCCCTCGCCCACCCGTACCGGTACATCGCCCACAACGGCGAGATCAACACCGTCAAGGGCAACCGGAACTGGATGCGGGCCCGCGAGGCGCTGCTCGCGAGCGACGCGTTCGGCGAGGGTCTCGACCGCGCCTTCCCGATCTGCACGCCCGACGCGAGCGACTCGGCCAGCTTCGACGAGGTGCTCGAGCTGCTGCACCTCGCCGGCCGCCCGCTCCACCACGCCGTGCTGATGATGATCCCCGAGGCGTGGGAGAACCACCCGGGGATGGATCCCGCCAAGCGCGCCTTCTACCAGTTCCACGCGTCGCTGATGGAGCCGTGGGACGGCCCCGCGTCGGTCGCGTTCACCGACGGCACCGTCATCGGCGCGGTCCTCGACCGCAACGGGCTCCGGCCGTCGCGCTTCTGGGTCACCGACGACGGCCTCGTCGTGATGGCGTCCGAGGCGGGGGTGCTGCCCCTCGACCCCGCGACGGTGGTCCGGCGCGGCCGGCTCCAGCCGGGGCGCATGTTCCTCGTCGACACCTCGCAGGGCCGCATCCTCGGTGACGAGGAGATCAAGTCGACCCTCGCCGCCGCCGAGCCGTACGAGGAGTGGCTCCACGGCGGTCTGGTGCCGCTCGAGGACCTGCCCGACCGGCCCCACATCCGCTACCCGCACGCGGACGTCGTCCGCCGCCAGATCGTGTTCGGCTACACGATCGAGGACCTCCGCATCCTCATGGCCCCCATGGCCCGCACCGGTGGAGAGGCGCTCGGATCGATGGGCACCGACACGCCGGTCGCCGTGCTGTCCGAGCGGCCCCGCCTGCTCTTCGACTACTTCACCCAGCTCTTCGCCCAGGTCACCAACCCACCGCTCGACGCGATCCGCGAGGAGCTGGTCACCAGCCTCCTCGGGGTGCTGGGCCCCGAGGGCAACCTGCTCGACCCCACGCCGGCGTCGTGCCGCCAGGTGCTGCTGCGCCGCCCGATCATCGACAACGAGCAGCTCGCCAAGCTCGTCCACATCAATGACGAGGGCGACATGCCCGGCCTCCGCTCCGCGGTGGTCGAGGGCCTGTACCCGGTCGCCGAGGGAGGCGAGGGCCTCCGCGCCGCCATCGAACAGGTCCGGCGCGAGGTGTCCGAGGCCATCGCGGAGGGGGCGCGCATCATCGTGCTGTCCGACCGCGGCGTCGACCGCGACCGGGCGCCGATCCCGTCGCTCCTCCTGACCAGCGCCGTCCACCACCACCTGGTCCGGGAGAAGACCCGCACCCGGGTCGGGCTCGTCGTCGAGACCGGCGACGCCCGCGAGGTGCACCACATGTGCCTGCTGCTCGGGTACGGCGCCTCGGCGATCAACCCGTACATGGCCTTCGAGACGCTCGAGGACATGAGCGCCCGCGGCCTCCTCGAGGGCATCGGCCTCGACGAGGCGGTCGCCAACTACATCAAGGCGTGCGGCAAGGGCGTGCTCAAGGTGATGTCGAAGATGGGCATCTCCACGGTCGCGTCCTACACCGGCGCCCAGGTGTTCGAGGCGATCGGCCTGGGACGCGAGCTGGTCGACGAGTACTTCACGCTCACGTCGAGCCGGCTCGACGGCATCGGGCTCGACGAGGTGGCGGCCGAGGTCGCCGCCCGCCACGCGGTCGCCCACGCCGAACAGCCGAGCGAGCGGGCGCACCGCGAGCTCGACGTCGGCGGCGAGTACCAGTGGCGCCGCGAGGGCGAGCACCACCTGTTCAACCCGCAGACGGTCTTCAAGCTCCAGCACGCGACGCGCACCGGGCGCTACGAGGTGTTCAAGGAGTACACGCGCCTGGTCGACGATCAGTCGGCGCGCCTGGCGACCCTTCGCGGGCTCTTCGAGCTGCGCACCGACCAGCGGCCGCCGGTGCCCCTGGACGAGGTCGAACCGCGCGAGGCGATCCTGGCCCGCTTCTCGACCGGAGCCATGAGCTACGGCTCGATCTCCGCCGAGGCGCACGAGACCCTCGCCATCGCGATGAACCGCCTCGGCGGCAAGTCCAACACCGGCGAGGGGGGCGAGGACCGCGAGCGCTTCCTGCCCCTGCCCGACGGGTCGTCGAACCCGCGCCGCTCCGCGATCAAGCAGGTCGCGTCGGGCCGCTTCGGCGTGACGTCGGAGTACCTGACCAACGCCGACGACATTCAGATCAAGATGGCCCAGGGGGCAAAACCCGGCGAAGGCGGACAGCTGCCCGGGCACAAGGTGTATCCGTGGATCGCCAAGACCCGGTACTCGACGCCGGGCGTCGGCCTGATCAGCCCGCCGCCGCACCACGACATCTACTCGATCGAGGACCTCGCCCAGCTCATCCACGACCTGAAGAACGCCAACCCCTCGGCCCGGATCCACGTGAAGCTGGTGTCCGAGGTGGGCGTCGGCACCGTCGCGGCGGGCGTGTCCAAGGCGCACGCCGACGTGGTGCTGATCTCGGGGCACGACGGCGGCACCGGCGCCAGCCCGCTGACGTCGCTCAAGCACGCGGGCGGTCCTTGGGAGCTCGGCCTGGCCGAGACCCAGCAGACCCTGCTGCTGAACGGCCTGCGCGACCGCATCGTCGTGCAGACCGACGGCCAGATGAAGACCGGCCGCGACGTCGTGATCGCCGCGCTGCTCGGCGCCGAGGAGTTCGGCTTCGCCACCGCCCCGCTCGTCGTGTCGGGCTGCGTGATGATGCGGGTCTGCCACCTCGACACCTGCCCGGTCGGCATCGCCACCCAGAACCCCGTGCTCCGCGAGCGCTACGCGGGTCGGCCGGAGTTCGTCGAGACCTTCTTCGAGTTCATCGCCGACGAGGTGCGCGAGCTGCTCGCCGAGCTGGGCTTCCGCTCGATCGCCGAGGCGATCGGCCACGTCGAGGCCCTCGACGTGCGGCGGGCGGTCGAGCACTGGAAGGCCTCCGGCCTCGACCTGACGCCGATCCTCACCGTCCCCACCTCCGGTTTCCCCGACCAGGACCTCTACTGCACCAAGGGCCAGGACCACGGTCTCGACCGGGCGCTCGACGTCGAGCTGATCGAGGCGTGCCGGCCGGCGATCGAGCGGGGCGAGCCCGTCACGATCGACCGGACGATCCGCAACGTCAACCGCACCGTCGGCACGATGCTCGGCCACGAGGTCACCAAGGCCACCGGCGGCGAAGGGCTGCCCGACGACACGATCCGGGTCGGCTTCACCGGATCGGCCGGGCAGAGCTTCGGCGCCTTCGTGCCCCGGGGCATCACCCTGACCCTGCAGGGCGACGCCAACGACTACCTCGGCAAGGGCCTGTCCGGCGGTCGGTTGGTGGTGCGCCCACCCGATGACGCGCCCGCCGACTTCATCGCCGAGGAGAACGTCATCGCCGGCAACGTCATCCTCTACGGGGCGACCGCCGGCGAGGTTTTCCTGCGGGGTGTCGTCGGCGAACGCTTCTGCGTGCGGAACTCCGGGGCGACCGCCGTCGTCGAGGGCGTGGGGGACCACGGCTGCGAGTACATGACCGGCGGCAAGGTCGTCGTCCTCGGGCCGACGGGCCGCAACTTCGGCGCCGGCATGTCCGGCGGCATCGCGTACGTGTGGGACCCCGACCGGGCCCTCGACGGCGCGGTCAACCGTGAGATGGTCGAGCTCGAGCCGCTCGACGAGCTCGACAAGACCTGGCTGGTCAGCACGGTCTTCCGCCACCGCGAGGAGACCGGGTCCGAGGTCGCCGAGCGGCTGCTGACCGACTGGCAGTTCGCCGTCGACCAGTTCGTCAAGGTGATGCCCCGCGACTACAAGCGGGTCCTCACCGCCATCAAGGCCGCCGAGGAGTCCGGCGCCGACATCGACGCCGCGATCATGGCCGCGGCCAAGGGCTGAGGAGCAGCGTGGGAGACGTACAGGGCTTCTTGAAGCACGACCGCGAGCTTCCGACCCGGAGGCCGGTACCGGTCCGCCTCCGCGACTGGCGCGAGGTCTACGAGCCGTTCCCGGAGGAGACCCTCCGCACCCAGGCCAGCCGGTGCATGGACTGCGGCATCCCCTTCTGCAACCAGGGCTGCCCGCTCGGGAACCTCATCCCCGACTGGAACGACCTCGTCTACCGCGACCGGTGGCGCGAGGCGATCGAGCGACTGCACGCCACCAACAACTTCCCCGAGTTCACCGGGCGCCTGTGCCCCGCCCCGTGCGAGGCGGCGTGCGTGCTCGGCATCAACCAGGACCCGGTCACGATCAAGCAGGTCGAGGTCACGATCATCGAGCACGCCTTCGCCGAGGGGTGGGTGGCGCCGGTGCGGCCGACGACGAAGACCGGCAAGCGGGTCGCGGTGGTCGGCTCCGGGCCCGCCGGGCTCGCCGCCGCCCAGCAGCTCACGCGGGCCGGCCACGCCGTCACCGTGTTCGAGCGGGCCGACCGCATCGGCGGCCTCCTCCGCTACGGGATCCCCGAGTTCAAGATGGAGAAGCGGTTCCTCGACCGGCGCCTCGAACAGATGCGGGCCGAGGGCACCGAGTTCCGCGCCGGTGTCGAGGTCGGCGTCGACGTCACCGCCGACGACCTGCGCCGCGACTTCGACGCGATCGTCCTCGCCGGCGGTTCGACCCAGGGCCGCGACCTGCCGGTGCCGGGCCGGGAGCTCGACGGCATCCACCAGGCGATGGAGTACCTGCCCGACGCCAACCGGGTGCAGGAGGGCGATCAGCTCGGGCCCCGCGTGTCGGCGCACGGACGCAACGTCGTGATCATCGGCGGTGGCGACACCGGTGCCGACTGCCTCGGTACCGCCCACCGCGAGGGCGCCGCCTCGGTGCACCAGATCGAGATCATGCCCCGACCGCCCGAGGCCCGGGCCGACTCCACGCCGTGGCCGACGTGGCCGCTGATGTTCCGCACCTCGTCGGCCCACGAGGAGGGCGGCGAGCGGGTGTTCGCGGTGAACACCGCCGAGTTCCTCGGCGACGACGATGGCCGGGTCCGGGCCCTGTCGCTGCACGAGGTGGCGATGGTCGACGGCCGGTTCGAGCGGGTCGAGGGCACCGACTTCGAGCTCGAGGCCGACCTCGTCCTGCTGGCGATGGGCTTCACCGGTCCGGAGAAGGGCCCGTTGCTCGAGGGTCTCGGCGTCGACCTCGACGCCCGCGGCAACGTCGCCCGCGACGACCGGTGGTCGACCAACGTGAACGGGGTCTTCGTCGCCGGTGACATGGGTCGCGGCCAGAGCCTGATCGTGTGGGCGATCGCCGAGGGCCGATCGGCGGCCGCCGCGGTCGACCGCCACCTGATGGGCGACACGCTGCTCCCGGCACCCGTGCGCCCCACCGACGCGCCGCTCCGCTGACCGCCTACCCGGGCCCGGCCGCGCCCACGGTGGGTGGCGGTCTGACCCCGCGCGGGCGCCATAGGTCACGCAGCGTGACCGGGTAGCGGCGCAAGGTGTGGGCCGGAAGACCCAATCTGCTTCAGTCGGTAGCCTGACCGCCGACTAGGGCAGGCGAAGTCCTCGGGGAGGGGCACGCCCTCCCCGCTGTCAACCGTCGGGATGGTCCGCTCCGGTGTTCGACAAGCTCAGCATCCGCACCAAGCTCATCGGCATCGTGGCCGCCCCCCTCGCGGTGATGCTCGTCATCGCCGGCCTCGGCTTCGTCGACCGCCGTGACGAGGCGGCCGACACCCGGCGCGACGTCGCCCGGCTCGAGGCGGTCGACGCGGTGGCGGCCCTCCAGCACGCGATCCAGCTCGAATCGCTCCAGAGCGTCGCCTTCCTCGCGTCCGACGCGGAGGAGGTGCCCGAGGGGCTGATCGCCCAGCGGGCCGAGGTCGACGCGGCCGCCGAGAACATGGCCGAGGCGATGAAGGACGTCAGCTTCGACTCGTCCGCGGTCGCCGCCTCCGGCGTGGTCGAGCGG
Organism: Acidimicrobiales bacterium; assembly: GCA_012730075.1. Classification (GTDB taxonomy): domain Bacteria; phylum Actinomycetota; class Acidimicrobiia; order Acidimicrobiales; family Iamiaceae; genus Iamia. The sequence goes on from JAAYBP010000011.1 coordinate 23,519, forward strand.
GCGGTGCGCCAGGTCGACGCCTCGCTGCGCCCGCAGGTCGACGACCGCAGCCTCGACTGGACCTGGGTCGAGTCGCTCTACCGCAACGTCCTCTCCGGCGTTCCTACGGTCACCAACCGGCTGGTCAGCGCGATCGGCGACGGCGAACTGGCCCGTGGAGCCGAGAGCGTCGTGGCCCTGAGCGACTACGCGACCACCGAGGCCCGCATCGGCACCGTCCTCGCCGGCGTGGCCGAGGAGGGGCGGTTCCCGACCGTGTCCGTCGGCGGCGAGGCCGACGACGAGGGCGAGAACGCCCGCCGCGGCTTCGACGAGGCGGTGGCGGCCGCCGAGCAGCAGCTCGCCGTCGTGTCGGCCCAGTCCGGTGCCCAGGTGCGCACCCGGATGCGGAACCAGATGGTCGGCGGTGACGTCCGGTACTTCGCCGAGGTCGTCGAGGAGGTGTCGGGCCTGCCGACCGACGCCGCGGTCGACATCGACCCCGAGCGCTGGACCCCCTCGGTGCAGGCCACGCTCGACCAGCTCCGTGAGATCGCCGCCGAGCAGGCCTCGACCGTGCTCGACGCCGCCGAGGACCGGGCCGCCTCCGCCGAACGCGCCTCGCAGCTCTACCTGATCGGCGCCGCCATCGCGGTGCTCGGAGCGCTCGCCCTGGCCGTGTACGTCGCCACCTCGATCGCCCGTCCGGTGATGAGCCTCACCGAGGCCGCCGACCGGGTCGCCACCGAGCAGCTCCCCCGCCTCGTCGAGGCCCTGCGCAACCCCAACGAGGACGACCTCGACCACCTGCGCCCGTCGGTCGACGGCATGGACGTCGGGGGTGGTCGCGAGCTCACCCGCCTCAGCCAGTCGGTCAACTCGATCCAGGACATGGCGGTGACCGTCGCCACCGAGCAGGCCAGCCTGCTCCGCAAGGGCATCGGCGACATGTTCATCAACCTGGCCCGCCGCAACCAGGGCCTGCTCGACCGCCAGCTCGAGTACATCGACGAGCTGGAGGCCCAGGAGGACGATCCCGACCAGCTCGAGCACCTGTTCAAGCTCGACCACATGGCGACCCGCATGCGCCGCAACGCCGAGTCGCTGCTGGTGCTGGC
>JAAYBP010000479.1 GCA_012730075.1 Acidimicrobiales bacterium
CCGCGGTCGGCGTCGGCGCGGCCGCGGTCGCTCTGGCGCTGTTCGCGATGGGCGCCAAGTTCGTCCTCGCCCTGCTCGTCGTGATCCTCGCCGCCATGATCGGCGAGTTCCAGAACGCGGTCCGCCGCGCCGGTTACCGGCCCGCGTCGCTGCTCGGCATCGTCGCCACGGTGTGCGCGCCGCTCGCCGTGTACTGGAAGGGCATCGAGGCCTACCCGGTGCTGATGGTCCTCACGGTCGGGGCCGCCCTGGCCTGGCACCTGGTCGGCGCCGACGGTGACGCCCACGTCGTCGAGAGCGTCGGCGTCACGCTGCTCGGCGTGGCGTGGGTGGGCGGGTTCGGTTCGTTCGCGGCGCTGCTGCTCGCCCAGCAGGACGGCCGCGGCATGCTGATCGCCGCCATCCTCGCCGCGGTCGGCTACGACGTCGGCGGGCTCGCCATCGGCCGCACGATGGGCGCCCGACCCCTGTCCGACGCCAGCCCCAACAAGACAGTCGAGGGCCTGGTCGGAGGCATGATCGTGTCGATCTCGGTGACCTTCATCGTCGTCGGGCTGTTCGGCATCGCCCCGTTCGACGGCCCGGGCGCGGCGCTGAAGATCGGCTTCGTCGCCGCCCTCGCCGCCCCGCTGGGCGACCTGTGCGAGTCGCTGGTCAAGCGCGACCTCGGCATCAAGGACATGGGATCGGTCCTGCCCGAGCACGGTGGTGTGCTCGACCGCTTCGACGCCCTGCTCTTCGTGCTGCCCGCGGTGTTCTACGGCGCCGTGCTGTTCGGTCTCGGGCCGTTCTGAGCCGGTGACCGCCCCGTCCGGCGGTGGGCCGGTGTCGGTGGCGCTCGCCGGTTCGACCGGCTCGATCGGCACCCAGACCCTCGACGTGGTCGCCGCCGAGCCCGACCGGTACCGCGTCGTCGCCCTCGGCGCCGGCGGCGGCCAACCCGATCTACTGGTCGAGCAGGCCCGCCGCACCGGGGCCCGCGTCGTCGCCGTCGCCGACGAGGCCGCCGCCCCCGCGGTGGCCGCCGCCCTGCCGGGCGTCGACGTGCGCGCCGGTACCGCCGGGCTCGCCAGCATCGGGAGCGAGGCCGACGTGTGCGTCAACGGCGTGGTCGGCTTCGCCGGCCTCGAGGTCACGCTCGAGACGCTCGCCGCCGGCCGCCGCCTGGCGCTCGCCAACAAGGAGTCGCTGATCGCCGGGGCGCCCGCGGTGCGGCGGGTGCGCGACACGCCCGGCGCCGAGATCGTGCCGGTCGACAGCGAGCACTGCGCGGTGCACATGTGCCTGCGCAGCCTGGGCGAGGCCCCCGCCGACCGGCTGGCGCGGATCGTGCTCACCGCCAGCGGTGGACCGTTCCGGGGCCGCACCCGCGACGAGCTGGTCGACGTGACCGTCGAGGACGCCCTGGCCCACCCGACCTGGAAGATGGGCCCGAAGATCACCGTCGACTCCTCGACGCTCATGAACAAGGGGCTCGAGGTCATCGAGGCCCACGAGCTGTTCGACGTCGACTACGACCGCATCGACGTGGTCGTGCACCCGCAGTCGATCGTCCACTCGATGGTCGAGTTCGTCGACGGGGCGACGATCGCCCAGGTCTCGATGCCCGACATGCGCCTGCCGATCGGGTACGCCCTCGCCTTCCCCGACCGGCTCGGCGTGCCGTTCGGGCGCATGGACTGGACCACGCCCGG
>JAAYBP010000480.1 GCA_012730075.1 Acidimicrobiales bacterium
GACGGCGGCGGCGATGCTGGTGTGGTCGCAGCCGGAGGCGCAGACGGTGATGGTGGCGGCGCCGGCGGGCGAGCCGGGCACCACCGTGCCCAGCGAACCGAGGCCGAGGGCCCCCAGCGCAACCAGGGCGCTCCGGAGTCGACGGCGCGGCGCCCGCCTCATGCCCGAGTCGGGACGGTCGATCATGTCGTTCCCCTCGCTGTTCCCCCCGTGGGCCGGACTGGCCTGCGGTGGCCGGGACCGTAGCCCGCGTCCCGAGCCTTCGCCTGCGGGGTGGTCAGGACCGGCGGTACCGCGGGCCTCCCGGCCGTCATGGCGGGGCCGGTCGCGGCGCGGGCGTAGGCTGCGCCGTCCACAGGGGAGGACGACACCCGGCGCTCGCACACCGAGCGTCGCGAGCCGTTCACGCGGTGAAGGGAGGCGAGCGATGGCGAGCGCGCCGGGGAGCCGGACGGCGGGCGGCCGACGGTCGGGGCCGATCGAGGCCTGGAGGGCGGCCCGCCCGTTCCTGGGCGCGTCGTCGCGCGACCTGGTGGTGCTCGTGGTCGTGTCGGCGCTGGCCGGCTTCGCCGAGGCGGGGGTGCTGCTGCTGATCGTCCGCAGCGCGCTGGTCGTCACCGGGTCGGACGGCACCGCGGACGTCGTGCTCGGCCCGCTCGACCTCAGCGGGATGTCGGTCGCGACGCTCCTCTGGGTGGCCGCCGGGTTGCTGGCGTTCGTGATCGCGGCCCGGTTCTGGGGTTCGCGCCTGATCGCCACGGTGAGCGCCCGGGCGCTGACGCAGTCGCGCGAGTCGGTGTTCCGGGCGTTCATGGGGGCGTCGTGGGACGTGCAGTCCGAGGAGCGCTCGGGACACCTCCAGGACATCATGAGCACGAACCTGGAGCGGGTGGCGCTGGTGTCGTTGCAGGTCGCGACCGGCCTGGCGGCGGCGTTCCAGTTCGGGGCGCTGCTGGTGTCCGGCGTGGTGATCGACCCCCTCGCGGCGGCGGTGATCCTGTTGATGGTGGTCGCCCTGTTCTTCGTGTTCCGGCCGGTCAGCGGCATGGCGCGGCGGGCGGCCCGGGCGTCGGTCGACGCCAAGCGCGACCTGACGCACGGCATCGCCGAGGCGGTGTCGATGGCCGAGGAGATCCGGGCCTTCGACGTGGGCGACGCCGTGGTCGCCCAGGTCGAGGCGGCGTCGGCCGACGTGTCGTCGCTGCACCGCCGGTCGAAGTTCCTCGCCAAGGTGCTGCCCGCGCTCTACCAGAACGCCGCCCTGCTGGTGATCCTCGCCGGGCTGTTGGCCGTGCACGCGGCGGGCGTCGAGGACGTGGCCGGGCTCGGCGCGGTGGTGCTGATGCTGGTGCGCGCCCTCACCTACAGCCAGGTCGTCCAGGTCAGCCACCAGGCGGTGGCCGACCTCGTCCCGTACCTGGACGAGGCGCGCGAGGAGCAGGCCCGGTACGAGGCGGCGGCGGTCGACCGGACCGGCGATCCGCTAGAGGGAATCGAGCGGCTGACGTTCCGCGGCGTGACCTACTCCTACGACGGTGACGTGGCCGCCCTGCGATCGGTCGACCTCGACGTCGCCCGGGGCGAGGCGGTGGGCATCGTCGGGCCGTCCGGCAGCGGCAAGTCGACGTTCATGCAGGTGCTGCTCCGCCTCCGGTCTCCCCAGGAGGGCGAGATGCTGGTGAACGGGCGGCCGGCGGAGGACTTCGCCCTCGGTGGTTGGAGCGAGCGGGTGGCGTTCGTTCCCCAGGAGGGGCGCCTGTTCAGCGGCACGATCCGGGACAACGTCCGGTTCCACCGGCCGTGGCTCACCGACGAGGAGATCGGCGACGCGCTGGAGCGCGCCCACGTCGCGGGCGAGGTGGCCGGCTTCCCACGCGGGTGGGACACCCACGCGGGCGAGCGGGGCGGAGGCGCCGTGTCGGGCGGTCAGCGGCAGCGCCTCTGCATCGCCCGCGCCCTGGCCGGCCGGCCCGACGTGCTGGTGCTCGACGAACCGACGAGCGCGCTCGACATGCGGTCCGAGTCGTTGATCCGCGACACGCTCCTGGCGCTGAAGGGCGAGGTGACGATGTTCGTCATCGCCCACCGCCTGTCGACCCTGTCGGTGTGCGATCGCCTGGTGGTGCTGGAGAAGGGGGTGGTGACCGCCGTCGGCCCGACCGACGAGGTCATGGCCACCAACCCCTTCCTCGTCGACGCCGTCCGCCTGGCCCGCCGGTGATGAGGGTCGCCTTCGCGGGGGACCGGGACCTCGCGGTGCAGGTGCTCGACCACCTGCTCGATCGGGGCGAGCGGCCCGTCGCCCTGCTCGTCGCCGGGCCGCCGGGGGCCAGCCACGCCGAGGAGCTGCGCGCCCGGTGTGCGCACCTCGACGACGGGGACGTCTTCGCCGGGCCGCAGGGCTTGCGGGCGGGGATCGACCGGTTGGCGGCCCTCGACCTCGACTACCTGCTGAGCGTCCACTACCCGCACCTGGTGCCGGCCGAGGCGCTGGCCCTGCCGAGGATCGCGGCCCTCAACCTGCACCCGGCGTACCTGCCGTACAACCGCGGCTGGCACACGCCGACCTGGGCGCTGCTCGACGGCAGCCCGATCGGGGCGACGCTGCACGTGATGGTCGAGGAGGTCGACGCCGGTGCGATCGTGCACCGGCGGCGCCTCGAACCGTCTCCGGGCGACACCGCCCACTCGCTGTACGGCCGGCTGAAGGCGTTGGAGCTCGACGTGTTCAGGGAGGCGTGGCCGGACCTGGCCGAGGGTCGGTTGGTGACCTCCGTGCCCGACGAGGCGGGGTCGTGGCACCGGCGGGCCGACCTGTTCGACCCCGCGGTGCAGCGGATCGACCTCGACGCGCCGACGACCGCGGGCGCGGTGCTGCGCCACCTGCGCGCGCTGACGACCGACCGGTGGGACGAGGCCGCCTGGTTCGAGGTCGACGGCCGCCGGTTCCGGGTGCGGGTCGACGTCGCCCCCGACCCGCCCGACGGCGGTCGCCCGGAGACGCCGGGAGGCCCGCCCGACCGCTGACCGCGCGTCGGCGGCGGACCCCGCCGTCCCGCGGTCGTCCATCGGGCCCGCGCCGGCCTGTCGCCGGGGCGGGGCCGGCTGGTACCGTCGCTGGCCGAGGGGGGGCCCGGCGATGCCCCTGGGGGAACCGTGGACGAAGACGATCGCAGGCATCGGACCTCCGGCGCATCGGCGTCGCCGCCGCGCTGGATCTGGGCGGCGGCCGTCGTCGCGGTCGTCGTGCTGGCGGCCGGGGCGTTCCTGGTCTTCGGCCGTGACGGCGGTGGGTCCGACGATGCCGGGTCCGACGACACCGCCGCGGCGACCGACCCGGACTCGCCGCCGCCGTCGGTCGCGCCCACCGGCGAGCCGCACGAGCTGGTGACGATCGATCTGTCCGATCCGGCGATGCCGGACGCCGCGCTCGAGGCCGGCGACGTCACCCTGGCGGTGGTGCCGGCGACGGTCCGCCCCGCCGAGGGACTCGTCATCCTCGACGCCGGGGGGCAGGTCCTGTCCGACCCGATCACCCCGCTGCTCCGCTTCGACGTCGCCCTACCCGAGATCGACCCGCTGGCGGAGGGGATCGCGGCCGCGCTCACGAGCTCCGAGCTCGCCGCGCTGACCCGGCGGGTCGTCGACGGGGACGAGGTGGGCGACGTCGCTTCGGGCTGGTTGGCCGACAACGGCCTGGACGCGGTCGACCCGATCGACGCCCCCGGACCCATGCGGATCCTGCCGCTGGACGCGCCGGACCTCACCATCGCCGCCCATCTGTACGGCGAGGTGCTGGGCGCGGCCGGGTTCGAGGTCACCTACCTCGAACCGGTGTCGGACGAGGTGGCGGCGGTGGGTGCGTTGCGCGACCGCGAGGCCGATCTGGTCGTCGCCGGCGGTCGCACGCTCCTTGCCGCGCTGGCCCCGTTCGACGGCGAGCTCGCCTACGGGGCCGGTTCCGACGTCCGGGGCGCGTTGTCCGGTGTCGGCGCGGACGCCGGCGTCGTCGCCAACGCACCCACCGCCGCGGATCGGGCCCTGCGCCTGGTGACGACCGTGGCCCTGGCCGCGTCGACCGGCATCGACGCCGTCGCCGACCTGACCGACACCGGCGACCCCCAGCGCATCGGCGCGGAGGCGACCTGCACCGTCTCGCCGCTGTGCCGGGGGCAGCTCGAGCGCACGTTCGGCCTGAGGTTCGCGTCGTGACCGATCTCCAGGATCCGCCCCGGGCGCGGCGTCGCCGCCGGACGCCCGCCCCGACGCCGACGGCCGATCCGACGCTCGATCTGACGTCGCATAGGGTGCCCGCGATGACGCACCGCGAGGTGACCACCGAGGCCTCGCTCCGCTCCGGCGTCGCCGTGCTGCGTCGCCGCAAGTGGGTCGTGATCGTCTGCAC
>JAAYBP010000481.1 GCA_012730075.1 Acidimicrobiales bacterium
CGGCCCGCGGTCGAGGCCGACGGGCTGACCAGCGCGGCCGAGGTGGTCACCAGCCACGCCACGTGGGAGCACCTCCGGGTTCACCGCGGCCTCGACGTCGACGGCGCGGCGGCGATGCTCCTGGCGATGCTCGCCACGCTCGTCGAGGGCTGGCCGGCGGGGCAACCGCTGCCCGCCACGACGGAGGCCCGATGACGGCGATCACCGCGGCCGGTCCCCTAGGCCGCATCACCTCGTCGCCCTGGTTCGAGCGCCTGTCGTTCCTCGGCCCCCTCGTCGCCCTGCTCGTCGTGCAGCAGGTGCTGTTCCCGACGCCGATGGGGATCGTTCTGAACGGGGCGCTCGTCGGGGGCCGCATCGCCCTGATCGCGCTCGGCATCGCGCTCGTCTACCGGGCGAACCGGGTCGTGAACTTCGCCCAGGGCGACCTCGGCGCCCTGCCGACGACCCTGGCGGTGATGCTCGTCATCGCGTGGGGGTGGAGCTACTGGCTCGGGCTGATCGCCGGCCTGCTCGCCGCGGTGCTGCTCGGCGTGCTGGTCGAGGGCCTGATCGTGCGCCGCTTCTTCACCGCGCCCCGGCTGGTGCTCACCGTGGCCACCATCGGCCTGTCGCAGCTCCTCGCCGGCGCCGCCCTCTTCCTTCCCCGGGCGTTCGGGGACACGACCTTCGGCACCCGCCTACCCCAGCCGTTCGAGGCCGAGTGGCACTTCGGCGGCACCGTGTTCAACGCCAACGACATCTTCACGATGATCGTGGTACCGGTCTGCCTGATCGCCCTCGCCGTGTTCCTCCAGCGTTCGACGGTGGGCGTGGCGATCATCGCCGCCGCCGAGAAGGCCGACCGGGCGTTCACCCTCGGCATCCCGGTCGCCCGCCTCCACACGGTCGTGTGGGTGGTCGCCTCGGTGCTCGCCTTCCTCGCCATGTTCCTGCGGGCCGGCGCGGTCGGCCTGCCGATCGGCGAGGTGCTGGCCCCGACGTTCCTCGTGCAGGCCCTCGGCGCCGCCGTGTTCGGGCGCTTCGAGCGCTTCACCACCATCGCGGCGGCCGCCATCGGGCTCGGCATCGTCGACCAGGCGATGACGTTCCAGGCCGGCAACAAGCCCGCCTACAACGACGCCGTCCTCTTCGTCATCGTCCTCGTCGGCCTGCTCGTCACGCGCACGAAGGTCGGCCGGGTCGACGCCGACGCGTCCGCGTGGCAGGCGATCAAGGAGGTGCGGCCGATCCCCCGCGAGATGCGCGGCCTGCCCGAGGTCGTGTGGGGCCGGGTCCTCGTGTGGGGTCTGGTCGCCGCCTTCGTGCTCAGCCTGCCGATGTGGCTCTCGACCAGCCGCCTCGGTCTGGCGACGATCATCGTCACGTTCGGCATCGTCGCCGCCTCGCTCGTCGTCCTCACCGGCTGGGCGGGCCAGGTCAGCCTGGGCCACATGGGCTTCGTCGGCGTCGGTGCGGCCGTCGGCGGGGCGCTCACCGACCACCGCGGCTGGGACGCGGCGCTCGCGCTGCTGGTCGCCGGGCTGGTCGGCGCGGTGGCCGCCGCGGTGGTCGGCTACCCGGCGCTGCGGCGCCGCGGCCTCACGCTCGCGGTGAGCACGCTCGCGTTCGGCCTGCTCGTATCGAGCTACCTGCTCAATCGGACGATCTTCGGGGACCGGCTCCCCGGCCGACGCATCGACCGGGCCCCGCTGCTGACGATCGACCTCACGAGCGACACGGCGATGTACTACGCGTCGCTCGTCATCCTCGGGCTCGCCCTCGCGATGGTGGTCGGCCTGCGCCGCAGCCGCACCGGACGGGTGCTGATCGCCATCCGGGAGAACGAGCGGGCCGCCCGCTCGTACGGGATCGACGCCACCCGCACCAGCCTCGCCGCGTTCGCGGTGTCGGGGTTCCTGGCCGCCCTCGCCGGCGCGCTCTACGTGCAGCAGCAGCAGGGCCTGAGCGCCGGGCCGTTCCTCCCCCAGGCCAGCCTCGACCTGTTCGCCATGGTCGTGATCGGCGGCCTCGGCTCCCTGCCCGGCGCGATCCTCGGCGCGGTCTACGTGCGCGGCGCCAACTTCTTCCTGCCGGTCGAGTGGCGCTTCATCGCCACCGGCGTCGGGCTCCTCTTCGCCCTGCTCGTGTTCCCGAGCGGCATCGCCGGGATCCTCGCCGACCTTCGCGACGGCGCCCTCCGCAAGATCGCGGCGCGCCGCGGCCTCGTCGTGCCGAGCCTCCTGGCCGACGTCCGCGTCGACGACGGGCACGCCGACGCCCCTCCCGACGAGGACGTGCTCGCCGCGGCCGGCGCGGCGGCCGCGACCGACGACGGCACCGGCCGGCCCGACGGGTCGACGGCGGGTGGCGATCCGGTGGCGGACGGCCCGCCGGACGACGACCCGTCCTCGGGCGACCCCTCCCCTCCCGACGACGAGACGGTGGAGGCCCGCTCGTGAGCGAGACGACCGACCAGCAGGCCACCCAGGCCGTCCAGGACGCCGTCGGCCGGGCGTCGGAGCTCGAGGTCACCGGCGGGCCGTGGTCGCGCTGGAAGCAGCGCACGACCCAGGGCGCGCCGATCTACCCGCTCGGCGTCCTGTTCGGCCTGAACATGGTCGACGAGCTCGACCGCACCGCGTTCGGCGTGCTCCTACCGGAGATCCGCGACCACTTCGGGCTCAACACCAGCGGGATCCTCACCGTCGTGTCGCTGTCGCTGATCGCCGGGCTGATCCTCGCCCTCCCGATCGGCTTCTACGCCGACCGCCTGCGCCGGGTCCCGCTCGCGACCGGCGGGGCGACGATCTGGGGCGCGTTCAGCCTGATGACCGCCGGGGCGACCAACCTGTGGGCCCTCGGCATCGCCCGGGCCGGCGCCGGCCTCGGTCGGGCGATCAACGACCCGGTGCACAACTCGCTGCTCGCCGACTACTACGACATCCCGGCCCGGCCCCGCGTCTACGCGGTGCACCGCTACGCCAACGCCGCCGGCCAGTTCCTCGGTCCCCTGTCGGCCGGCCTCCTCGCCTACAGCCTCGGTTGGCGGGCGCCGTTCGTCGTGTACGCGGTGATCACCGCCGTGGTGGTGGTGATGGCCGTGCGCCTGCGCGAGCCGGTGCGGGGCCGCTTCGAGCGCCGGGCGATGGGCGCGTCGGCCGAGGTGGCCGACACCGAGGAGGAGCCACCGAGCTGGGCCGAGTCGTTCCGCATCGTGTGGCAGGTCCGCACCCTGCGCCGCATCTACGTGTCGCTGCCGTTCGTCGCCATCGCCATCGTCGGGCTGCTGATCCTCGGCGGCCTGTACTACGAGGACATCTTCGGCCTCGACGAGCGCGGCCGCGGCTTCCTCTCCGCCGCCGTCGAGGGCGGCGCCCAGCTCGCCGGCCTCCTGCTCGGCATCCCGCTGACCACCCGGCTGATGGCCAAGGGCCCCGGCTACGTCGTCGAGTTCCTCGGCAAGGTCTCCTTCCTCATCGCCGCCCTCTGGATCGCCTTCGCCTACGCCCCGAACCTGGCGTTCGCGGTGGTGGCCAACGCCCTCCTGTCGGCGGCGTTCTTCCTCCTGATCCCGGGCATCTTCGTCACCCTGTCGCTGGCGGTGCCGGCGAAGGTCCGGGCGTTCGGGTTCGCCGTCGGCACGCTGTTCATCCTCCCGGGCCTCCTGCTGCTGCCGGTCGTCGGGTACTTCGCCGACCGCTACGGCATCCGCCTCGGTCTCGCCCTCGCCGCCCCCGTGTTCGTCGTCGGGGGCCTGATCCTCGCCTCGTCGGGCAAGTTCGTCGCCCACGACATCGCCCGGGTGTGGAAGGCCACCGCCGCCCGGGCCGAGGTCGCCCACCTCCGGAAGCAGGGGAAGGTCAAGCTCCTCCTCTGCCGCGACGTCGACGTCCACTACGACAGCGTCCAGGTCCTGTTCGGCGTGAACCTCGAGGTCGACGAGGGCGAGATCGTCGCCCTGATGGGCACGAACGGAGCGGGCAAGTCGACGCTGCTCAAGGCGATCTCGGGCCTGGTGCAGGCGAGCGGCGGGGCGGTCGTCTTCGACGGCCGCGACATGACCCACACCCCGCCGAACGAGATCGCGCTGCGCCGCAACGTGGCGGTCGTACCCGGCGGCCAGGGCGTGTTCACCCAGCTCTCGGTGGCCGACAACCTGCGCCTCGCCTCGTGGGGCCGCCGGTCGGCCAGGGAGGCCCGAGCCGCCACCGACCGGGTGCTCGACCTCTTCCCGGCCCTGCGCAACCGGCTCGACGAACCGGCGGGCAACCTGTCGGGCGGCCAGCAGCAGATGCTGACGCTCGGGATGGCGTTCGTGTCGCGCCCCCGGCTGTTGATGATCGACGAGCTGTCCC
>JAAYBP010000482.1 GCA_012730075.1 Acidimicrobiales bacterium
ACTGGTTGAAGGTGAAGCCCGTCGGCCCGACGTCGGGGACGAACGTGGAGAAGCGGTACACGAGGTCGGCGACCTCGTCGATGCGGACGTCCATGGCGGCTCAGACCTCCCGGCGTCGCGGGACGGTCCCGAGGCCGCCGTTGGGGCCGGCGGCCCGCCCCACCTGGGGGAACCTGGGGTCCAGGGGGCGGTGCGGGGTCGTGAACATGGTGGAACCTCCGTGTCGGTGCGACCAGGCGGCCGCTGCCCGCCCAATAGGCGCGCACCCGGAGCCCCCCGACATCGGGGCCGACTACCCAACTAACGATCCAGCCCCGAAAACCACACGAGGTGCCAGGAGCGTTGGCGGAAAGCGGGCGTCGTCGCAGACGGATTCCTCGCTGTGCTCGGAACTTGCGGTGCCGTGCTTGCTGGGTCGGCCTCGCCTATCGGCTCGGCCTCCAGGCACCTCGTGTGGTTCGACCGGAGGTCAGGCGTCTCGGAGCCGGGACAGCACCGCCGAAGCCGCGTCGAGTGAGTCCTGCCGGACCACGTACCGGTCGATGCCCCAGCGCTCCCGGTGTGCGGCCAGCCGTTCGACGATCGCCTCCACCGTTCCCACCCAGACGTAGGGCACGTCGAGGAGGGCCGATGCGTCGTCGATCCCGAATGCAGAGGCGAGACGGCGGGCGGCCGCGACGGGAGCGTCGGTGACCTCGACGTGCTGCACGAGCGCCTCGACCGAGGGATCCCGGCCGGCGCGGGAGCTCGCCTCCCGCAGGTCCGAGAAGGACGCGTCGAGCGCGGCGGGGGACCAGTCCACGTCGTGGCGGTGGCCGTCGTCGCGGGTGCGGCCCAGACCGGTGACGCCCACGATGTCGGCGGCACGGGCGGCGAGGGCGAGCACCCGTCGTCCTCCGCCGCCGATCATCAGCGGCACGTGCGGCTGGGCCGGGCGAGGCACCTCGAGTCGGGCCCCGTCGGTGCGCACGTGGGCGCCCTCGAAGGTGACCTCCTCGCCGGTCAGCAGCCGGGTCGTCGCCTCGACCACCTCGGCCAGGCGGTCGACGCGTGCCCCGGGCCCGGGGATCGACCGACCGACGGCGGCCCATTCGGCCGGGGTGTGGCCGGCGCCCAGCCCGAGCACCGCCCGACCCTCGGACAACACGTCGAGGGTCGCGACCTCGGACGCCAGCGCCATCGGCTCCCACAGCCCGGCGTTGGCGACGCAGGTCCCGAGCCGCACCCGCCGGGTGACCGCGGCCGCCGCGGCGAGGGCGACGAACGGCGCGGCCGTCGAGCCCGGGTGGTCGGCGCAGTAGAGCGTGGCGAACCCCTCGCCGTCGACCCGACGGGCCAGTTCGGCCCACGACGCCGCCGACGTGGCGGTGGCCTGGACCGAAACCGCGATCGCCCCCGTCCGACCCACGCGCCCATCGTGCCACCCACCCGCGTCGGCGCGTAACAGTTGGGGTCGGAGGAAAACCGTTACCCGGCGGACCTCACGAGACGCGTCAAGGCGGTTCGCCGGACGCCGGGGACCCGACCGTTTCGCCGCGCGATGGCGACGACCGCCTCGCCGGGCTAGCTCGCTTCGTCTCGTTGGGTGCGTCGGGCGACGGGGACGAACTCCAGGCCGGGGCGGTCGGGGGCGTCGCGGATCTCGTCCTCCCGCTGGACGACACCCGGTACCGGGTTCCGAGTGTCGTGAACCGGCGGAGACGACACCCGGTACCGGGTTCCGGCTGTCGTCGTCGCGGGGCCGACCCCGAGGGCGGCGAGCTTGTGCCACGAGCGTTCGACGATCAGCGGATAGGTGTCGAGGTAGTACGGCAGGGCGGCGCAGGCCTGGTTGATCGCCGCGCCGCGGCTGCGGGTCAGGGTGGCGTCGTCGACGCCGAGGTCGTCGACGAACCGGCGCCGGCCGTCGTCGTCGAACAGGTTCGACCAGACGACCTGCACCTCGACGGCCGGGTCACCGGCGCACGCCGAGCCCCAGTCGACGACCCCACCGAGCCGACCGTCGACGAGGAGGCAGTTCCCGTCGAGGTCGCCGTGCACCCACACCGGTGGGCCCGGATGCGGCGGCGCGGCGAGGGCCTCCTCCCAGACCGCCAGCGCCGCGGCGGCGTCGATCAGGTGCGCGGCCCCGGCGATCGCGGTGCGCGTGGCGGAGTCGTACTCACGGAGCGGCCGGGCCCGGTTGCGGGCCGGGGGCGCGCCGTCGGTGGGGACCGACCGGAGCTCGGCGACGAACCGGGCGAGGTCGGCGGCGAAGCGGACCGGGTCGCGCTGGTCCTCGAACGATGCCGGCCTGCCGGGCAGCCACCGGTGCACCGCCCAGGCCCACGGGTAGCCACGGCCCGGTTCGCCGACCGCGACCGGCTCCGGGATCGGCACCGACAGGTGGGGAGCGAGGACCGGCAGCCACGAGCGCTCGCGGTGCACCTGCCCGGTGGCCCACTCGATCCGGGGCAGCCGCACGACCAGATCGTCGCCGAGGCGCCAGATCGCGTTGTCGGTGCCCCACGGCTCGACGACCGTCAACGCCCGGTCGGCCAGCTCCGGCATCTGGTCCCGGAGCAACGCCCGTACCAACGCCTCGTCGACGAGCACCTCGTCGTCGTGCATCCGCACCCTCACCGCCGGATCCTCCCACCCGCCCCGCCGCCCGCCCGCACGAGTTCGGGCTCCCGCCATGCGTCCGCGCGCGTCGCTCGACGAGGGAGAAGGCCTCCACCGGATCGGAATCGCCGATCGGGTCGTCGGGGCCGACCGCTACGACCCGTTCCCGAGGAGATCCACG
>JAAYBP010000483.1 GCA_012730075.1 Acidimicrobiales bacterium
CACAACCGCTTCAAGTACCGACACGACTACACCGCGCACCGCGACCCCGACGGCACCTGGCACATCCACCGCCCCGACGGCACCCCCATCGACTAGCCCCGCCCGCCCGAGGCAAGTCCCACTGCACCTGACGGCCCGGCGCCCGATGGGTCAGACCGTCATCGGCCGGGCGCGGCGACGGGCCGGGGCCGGCACCCGCAGGTGTCGTCCCCGGCCCGTCGGCCACGAACCAGGGATCAGTCGGCGGCGGCCTCGCAGATCGTGTTGGTGATCAGGCGGGTCACCACGTACGGATCGCAGTTGGCGTTGGGCCGGCGATCCTCGAGGTAGCCCTTCTTGTCCTGCTCCACCTGCCACGGGATGCGCACCGAGGCGCCCCGGTCGGACACGCCGTAGCTGTACTCGCTCCACGGGGCGGTCTCGTGCAGGCCGGTGAGGCGGTGCTCGATGTCGGCGCCGTACCCGACGACGTGCTCCTCGAGCTTGCCGGGCGCCCCGAGCGCCTCGCAGGCGGCGATGACGGCGTCGTAGCCGTCGCGCATGGCAGCCGTGGAGAAGTTGGTGTGCGCACCGGCGCCGTTCCAGTCGCCCTTGACCGGCTTGGGGTCGAGCGTGGCGGCCACGTCGAAGTCCTCCGCGATCCGGTAGAGCAGCCAGCGGGCGATCCACAGCGAGTCGGAGACCTCCAGCGGGGGCAGCGGCCCGACCTGGAACTCCCACTGGCCGGGCATGACCTCGGCGTTGATGCCCGAGATCGACAGGCCGGCGTCGAGGCAGGCCTCGAGGTGGGCCTCGACGATGTCGCGGCCGTACACCTCGTCGGCGCCGACACCGCAGTAGTAGAAGCCCTGCGGTGCCGGGAAGCCGCCCTTCGGGAAGCCGAGGGGATGGCCGTCGGAGAAGAACGTGTACTCCTGCTCGATGCCGAAGATCGGCTCCTGGTCGGCGTACTTGGCCTCGACCTCGCGCAGGGCGGCCCGCGTGTTGGTCGGGTGCGGGGTGCCGTCGATGAGGAACACCTCGCACAGCACGAGGACGTCGTCACCGCCACGGATCGGGTCGGGCACGACCTTCACCGGCTTCAGCACGCAGTCGGACTTGTCGCCGGGGGCCTGGTTGGTGCTCGACCCGTCGAAGCCCCAGATCGGCCACTCGCTCGGCGCCTCCGGAAGCACCTTGGTCTTGGACCGCAGCCGAGCCGTGGGCTCGGTCCCGTCGATCCAGATGTACTCGGCCTTGATCGCCACGTGGCGGCTCCTTGCGCTCGATCGGTCGTGGTTGGACGGCGGGAAGCGTGCCAGGGGCTCTTGTCACCGCCATTTCCCGAATGTGAACGGGGTGTGAACCGGGGCTGAGAGAGGTTGCGGCGCGGTCTCGGCACCGACGACGATGCTCCCGTGGATCCGCAGCAGGCCTACGTCATGCGCACCGTCGAGGAGCGCGGCGTCCGGCTGATCCGCCTCTGGTTCACCGACGTGGTGGGCCAGCTCAAGTCCTTCGCCATCTCCCCCGCCGAGCTCGAAGCCGCCTTCCACGAGGGCATGCAGTTCGACGGCTCGGCGATCGACGGGTTCAGCCGCATCCAGGAGTCCGACGTGCTCGCCCGCCCCGATCCGGGCACCTTCGAGCTGCTCCCGTGGGGCCAGGAGGACGAGACCTCGGCCCGGATGTTCTGCGACATCACCAACCTCGACGGCTCCCCGTTCGAGGGCGACCCCCGCCAGGTGCTCCGCCGCAACCTCGACCGGGCACGCGAGCGCGGGTTCACGTTCTACGTCGCGCCCGAGATGGAGTTCTTCTACTTCGGCGACGGCGACGGCTCGAAGCCGCCGGTGCCGCTCGACACCGGCTCGTACTTCGACCTCACCACCGCGGATGTGGCCTCCGACCTACGGAAGCGCACGATCCACACGCTCGAGGCGATGGGCATCCCCGTCGAGTACTCGTTCCACGAGGACAGCCCGAGCCAGCACGAGATCGACCTCCGCTACACCGACGCCCTGTCGATGGCCGACAACGTCATGACGTTCCGGCTCGTCGTGCGCGAGACCGCGCTGGAACGCGGTGCCTACGCCACGTTCATGCCCAAGCCGCTCGCCGGTGTGCAGGGCTCGGGGATGCACACGCACATGTCGCTGTTCGAGGGCGACACCAACGCCTTCGCCGACAACAGCGACCCCTACCGCCTCTCGAAGATCGGCCGCGGGTTCATGGCCGGCCTCCTCCACCACGCCGACGAGATCACCGCGGTCACGAACCAGCTGGTCAACTCCTACAAGCGGTTGATCCCGGGCACCGAGGCCCCCGCCCACGTGTCGTGGGCCCGCAACAACCGGTCGGCCCTGGTGCGGGTCCCGGTCACCAAGTCAGGCAAGGACACCTCGGTACGCCTGGAGTTCCGCTCGCCCGACCCGGCCTGCAACCCCTACCTGGCGTTCTCGGTGATCCTGGCCGCCGGACTCAAGGGGCTCGACGAGGGCTACGAGCTGCCCGAGGAGACCACCACCAACGTGTTCGCCCTCACCCCCGCCGAACGGGCCGCCGAGGGCCTGCGGGAGCTGCCCCAGTCGCTGGCCGAGGCGCTCGACCGCATGGAGCAGTCCGAGCTGGTGGCCGAGGCGCTCGGCGAACACATCTTCGGGTGGTTCATCCGCAACAAGCGCAGCGAGTGGGCCGACTACAAGACGCAGGTGACTCCGTTCGAGCTGGAGCGCTACCTGCCCGCGTGGTGACCGTGGCCGGCCGAACCCTCCCGGGGGAGACCGGGACGTGAGCGACGTCGACCCGTGGCTCGTGTACCCCGACCCGCCCCCAGCGGAGCTGGTGCAGACCCTCGAGCTGTCCGGCGCCTCGTGGAAGGCCGTCGGCGACGAGGTCGCGGTGTCGCGCATGGGCAACGACCTCACCTGGCGGGGGGCGGTGATCGTGCTCGGCGAGTCGCCCGAGACCGGCCTGGCCGTGTGCCGGGCGCTTCGTAAGCGCGACGTGCCGATCGAGCCGTTGCTGCTCCTCGTCCGCGGCGGCCACCTCGGCGACCTCGAGCTCCGCGACGAGCTGTACGACGACTTCTGCCTCGACCCGTTCCACCCGCGCGAGCTGGAGGCCCGGCTGCGGCATCTCCTCTGGCGGGCCGGCGCCACCACCGGGCCGGAGACGATCGAGTACGGCGGCCTGGCCCTCAACCTGGAGACGTACCAGGCGGCGATCGACAACCGGCCGATCGACCTCACGTACATGGAGTACGAGCTGCTCAAGTTCCTCGCCCAGCACCCGGGCCGGGTCTTCACCCGCGAGACGCTGCTCAGCCGGGTGTGGGGCTACGAGTACTACGGCGGCGCCCGCACCGTCGACGTCCACGTGCGGCGCCTCCGGGCCAAGCTCGGCGAGGAGCACGCCGGGCTGATCACCACGGTCCGCTCCGTGGGCTACCGCTTCGGCCAGTCCCGCTGGGGCGCCTGAGCGGGCCAGGATCCAACGGGAGGACCGAGCGCACCCCCGACGCCCGCCTCGGTTCTACGCGCTGAGGGGGACGTGGGTGTCCCGCTGAGCGCGCAGAACCGGGGCTCCGGGTGCGCGATCGACGCCGGTCAGAGGCGCCGGCACTGATCCTCCTTGTTGCCGTTGACGACGTTGCCGCCACCGGTCGGGGCGGGGTTGTTCCCCTTGCACTGGAGGTTCCCGTCGATCCAGTTGCCGCTGGCCAGGGCTCCCCGGTTGTCGAAGAGCTGGACGTCGGATCCGACGATGTTGCGGGCGACGCCGGCCTTCGCCCGGTTCGCCTCGAGCTGGACGTTGCCGTCGATCCGGGAGTCGGCGACCTGGACCTCACCGCCGGCCTCGAGCTGGATCGAACCCTCGACCCGGCTGTTGTCGCGCACGGTGACGAGGGTGTGACCCTGGGACTGGACGTTGCCGTCGACCCGGACGCCCGACGCGCGGAGGGTCCCGTTCCGGGCGATGGTCACGTTGCCGTCGACGCGGGTGCCCTCGAGGCGACAGGTCGCGCCCGACGGCACGTGGACGTCTTCGACGGTGACGGCCCGGATGATGCCGTTGCACGCGTCGGGCCGGGTGGCCGGCGGATCGCACGCGGCGAGACCGATTCCGGCGATGAGGGCGAAGAGCGCCGGTCCGAGGACTCGGCGGGTGGGGCGGGACAGGGCCATGCGGGCCTCCTGGGGTCGGTACGACGTTGGACCTCCGGAGGTTCGGTCCCGCCGATGACCCGACGATGAGGGGACGATGAGATATCCCTCAGGTAGGTGACCGCCGGGTGGCCGCGAGGTGACCTCCGGGTGCCCCCGACCGACGCGACGCCGTTCGGGATCGGTCCGACGAGGAGCGCTCCCCCGGGCGTCGTCCGTCGACGGGGCTCAGCGGTTGAGCGGGATGAGCTCGCTGCCCTCGTTGGTGGCCTCGCCGTTGCTCTTCAGGAACTGACCGAGCGCGGCGGCGATGACCGCCCCGTTCACGGCGACGAAGATGGGGATGGCGACCAGCAGGACGACGACGATGACCACGGCTCCGATCACGTCGCCATCTTGGCCGACCGGAGCCGTCCGGGGCGACCCGCGGGCCCGTGGTGGCCGCTGCCACCTCGCCGGGGTCAGACCGCGGGGACCCGCGCCCAGGCCTCGACCTCGACCGGGACGTCGAAGGGCAGGCCGGCGACGGCGACGCAGGTGCGGGTCGGGCGCGGCTCGGGGAAGCCCTCGACCCAGCGCTCGTTCAGCACCGTGTAGTCGTCCATGTCGGTGAGGAAGACCGTGGTCTTCACCACGTCGGCGAGGGTGCAGCCGTGCTCGGCGAGGCGGTCGGCGACGTTGGCGATCACGGCGTCGACCTGCTCACCGAAGGGCCGGTCGGTGAGGAACTGCCCGTCGCGCAAGGGCACCTGACCCGAGACGATCACCCAGTCGTCGACGCGCAGGACGGGCGAGTACGGGGGCGTGGCCATGGAACGGTCTCCGGAGGTCGGGGGCCCGGCCAGGGTAGGCGGCGTCAGCGGCGGGTCGGCAGGTCCGGCGGCGCACCGTCGGCCAGCCAGGCCGCAGCGGCCGCCGCGACGAACACCGCGTCGGACCCGTTGACCGGCGGGGCGGTGGACGGTGCGATCTCGACGGTGACGAGCGGCATCTCGGCGGCCTTCAGGATCCCGAAGCTGCGGATCGTCAGGTCCGCGATCCGGCCCTCCTCGGTGACGGCGATCGCCTCGGACCGCACCCACGACAGGGCCTGGTGCACCGCCCCGATGCAGTAGGAGCGGAGCACCACCTCGTCGAGCGGGTCGCCCGCGTCGACGCGGACCCGCACCGACCCGTCGGCGGGGTCGATCTCCACCTCCGCCTCGGCCCCCTCCGCGCTACGCACCGGGGCCGGGCGGCCTCGCGCCGCGGCGAGCAGCATCGTCGCCTCCGCCCAGCCGGCGGCGCGCAGGTCGACCGACGTCGCGGGGCCGGGCACCTCGACCGCCTCGACGGTGAGCCCGCGCGCGTGGGCGGCGACCACCGCCTCGAGGCCGGGGGTGGCGACCACCCGGAGCACGCCGGTGCCGTCGGCCCGTACCCCGCCGGCGACCGGCGGCCGCTTCGGTCCGACCCGGACGACGTCCTCGCGGGCGAGCAGCACCCGCACCGGCCGGCCCGCCCGGTCGGCCAGCTCGCGTGCCTCCGCCGCCACGGGCGAGGAAACCTTGCCCCCGAACGCGCCTCCGTTGGTCAGCGGACCGACCGGCTCACCGCCCGGCTCGCACCAGGCGGCGTCGGGTTCCAGGTAGGCGGGCTCGACCCAGCTCGTCCGGAGCGTCGCCGCCCAGTCGCCGTCGGGAAGGTCGAGCGGGGGGCGGCCCTCCACCGTCGTGCGTCGGCCCTGGACCTTGGCCGCCGCCGCCCGGGCCTCCGACAGCGTCTCACCGACCGCCCATCCGCCGGCCCCGTCGGGCAGGGCGACGAGCGCCCCCGTGGGGGCGGTGTCGTCGGCGAACCCACCCCGGCCGAGCGCGACCTCGGGGCCGACGATCTGGACGGCGCGGCCCTCGATCGTCGCCCTACGGGCCGCGGCGTCCCGACCGGCGCCGGCCGGCCGTCCCGGCAGGGCGCGGTCGACCTCCGCACCCACGGACCCCGGCCCGGCGGTCTCGGCGGTCCCGGCGAGGAGGGGTACGGCGACGTCCCACGCCTCGACGATCGGCTGCCACCCGGTGCACCGGCAGAGGTGGGCGGCGAGGGCCCGGTCCAGCGCGGGACGGGCCGCCGCACCGACGGGCACCGAGGCCGGATCGCCACCGGCGAGCTTGGCCCGGGCCCCCTCGAGCCGGCAGACGATCCCCGGCGTGCAGAAGCCGCACTGGCTGCCGCCGGTGGCGGTGAACGCATCGGCCCACGTCGCCGTGACGTCGCCTCCGAGGCCGTCGACCGTGACGATCGACCGCCCCGCCACGCGCCGCACCGGCGTCACGCACGCGACCCGGGGTGCCCCGTCGACGAGGACGGTGCAGCAGCCGCACTGGCCCTGGGGGGCACAGCCGTCCTTCACGCTGCGCAGGCCGGCGTGCTCGCGCAGGGCCTCCAGGAGGGTGACGTCGTCGGGCACCTCGACCGACCGCCCGTCGACCTCGATCGCCACCGTCGCCGCCGGTCGCCGGCGCGGCCCCGCGGCCGGACCGGCGGGAGCCGCGGGTGCGGCATCGGGTTCCGGGACGTTGTTCGGGTCCGGCTCCTCCATCGCCGGCCGAGCCTACGGTCCACCCCGGCGACGATCGGAGCCCAGGGTCGATCTGGCGCCCCGACGGAGGTGCGGGGGGCGGTCGCCTCTAGGGTCGGGAGCCGTGCCCGCCACCGACGACCGCGCCCCCACCGGCCGCGCGCTGCCCGACCTCAGCCGCCGCTCGCTCCTGCGGGGCGCGGCCGCGCTCGGCGTCGTCGGCACCGCCGGCGGATTCGGCCTCACCGCCTGCGGATCCGGCGACGACGGCCGCGCGTCCGACGGTCCCGGGGCCACCCTCACGCCCGGGGGCGAGGGGCTCGAACCGTCGTGGTCGCTCGTCAGCATGACCGACACCGCGTCGTCGGTCGCCGCTGGGTCGGAGGCCCGCGTCGCGTTCGGCGTCGCCGAACCGTCTGGCGGCCTCGTGGTGGACGCCCCCGCCGAGCTGGAGTTCCGGGTCGTCGACGACGGCGGGGCCGAGGTCGTCGGCGGGCTGGCCGTCGCCCGCCACGACCGCGGTCTCCCCCGCGCCTACTACCCGGTGCGCTTCACGCCGCCCGCGGCGGGGATCTACACCGCGTACACCGAGGTCGAAGGCACCGAGATCGAGGCCTCGTTCCAGGTGTCCGACGCGGGCGACATCGTCGTCCCGCAGGCGGGCCAGGCCTTCCCGGCCACCACGACACCGACCGGCGGGGCCCCCGGCGGCGTCGACCCGATCTGCACCCGTGACCCCGAGTGCGGGCTGCACGAGGTCGACGTCGCCACCGCCGTGGGCACCGCCCCCCTGGCGATCCTGGTCTCGACGCCGGCGTTCTGCACCGCCGCGATCTGCGGACCGGTGCTCGACGTGCTCCTCGGCGCGCGCGAGGCGGCTCCGCACGTCACGTTCGTCCACGTCGAGGTGTACGCCTCGGCCGAGGAGGTCGGCGAGGCCGGACCCGGCAACGCCACCCTCGCCCCCGCGGTCGACGCGTGGAAGCTGCCCTACGAGCCCTGCCTGTTCCTCGTCGGATCCGACGGCACCCTCCACCGACGCCTCGACGTGATCTTCGACGGCGACGAGCTGGCCGAGGCGCTCGCCGACCTCGCGTAGGGAGCCTCGGGGCTCAGCGGCGGGCCAGGGCGAAGGGGAGGACGGGGCCGCTGCCGGCGCCGCGGAGGAGGTCGGCGACGACGGTCATCGTCCACCCCGAGTCCCACTCGTCGTCGACCACCAGCACCGGGCCGCCGAGCACGTCGACGTCCGGTAGCTCCGACCCCTCGACGGCGAACGCGCCCCACACGTTGGCGAGCTTGTGGGCGCCGTTGGCCAGCTCACCCTGGGGACGACCCGCCCGGTTGCGCACCACCGCGTTGCGGACCGGCAGCTTGCCGACCTCGCCGATGCGGTGGGCCAGCGCGTCGAGCAGCGCCTCGCGCTCGGGCCGAGTCGAGGGCACCCAGGTGATCCACGTGGGGCGTTCCCAGGGCCACCGCTTGAGGCACCGGGCGACGCCGCGGAGCAGCTCGTCGTCGACGGCGGACGAGGCGAACGCGTCGGCGACCGCCGGCCACCAGCCCGAGTCGTCGACCCGGCAGAGGGCCCGGCCCTCGTCGGCCCGCCGGTCGGCGGCGATGTTGCCACGGGGCTCGGGCAGGCCGCGGGCCCACTGCTTTCGCGGCTCGATCGGGACGTCGAGTCCCCGGAGGTGCTCGGTGGCCCGGCGCACGGCGGCGGGGTCGAGCTCGACGGGGTCGCCGGCACCCGTGCAGACCGAGCAGCGCCCGCAGTCGCCGTCGTCGGCGACCCGCGGATCGTCTAGCGCCTCGCGGAGGAACCTCATGAGGCAACGATCGCCACGGGCGTAGGCGACCATGGCGTCGGCCTCGTCGTCGCGGGCCCGGCGCACCCGGTCGACCCGCGCGCGGTCGTAGCTCCACGGCCGGTCGGTGCGCACCCAGCCGCGGCCGTCGCGGTCGACCGCGCCGTCGACGTCGAGGATCTTGAGCAGCGTCTCGAGCCGCCCGCGCCGCAGGTCGACCTCACGCTCCAGGTCGACCAGCCCCAGCGGGACGCCGCCCGCCCCCTCGAGCGCGTCGAGCACCCGTCGGCAGAGGTCCTCCGGCGGCAGCCCCACCCCGGCGAACCACGACCAGATCGCCCGGTCCTCCTCGCCGGGCAGCAGCCACGCCTCGGCCCGGTCGACCGCCCGGCCCGCCCGCCCGACCTGCTGGTAGTAGGCGATCGGCGACGGCGGTGCGCCGAGGTGGTGCACGAAGGTGACGTCGGCCTTGTCGACGCCCATCCCCAGCGCGGACGTGGCGACGAGCACCTTCAGCCGGTTGTCCTTGAAGTCGCGCTCGAGGCGGAGGCGGTCGTCGGGGTGCGTGTCGGACGAGTAGGCGTGGGCGTCGACGCCCTCGTTGCGCAGGTGCTCGGCGACCAGCGCGGTCTGGGCGACGGTGAGGCAGTACACGATGCCGGTGCCGTCGACGGCCGGGATCCGTTGGGAGAGCCAGGCCAGCCGGTGGGCCATGGTCGGCAGGTCAGCCACCCCCAGGCTCAGCGACTCCCGATCGAGCGTGCCGCGCATGACGGCGACGTCGGCGCCGAGCTGCTCGGCCACGTCGGCGCCCACCCGCTCGTTGGCGGTGGCGGTGGTCGCGAGCACCGGCGTGCCGGGCGCCAGGTGGGCGATGGCGTCGCGGATGCGCCGGTAGTCCGGCCGGAAGTCGTGACCCCAGTCGCTGATGCAGTGGGCCTCGTCGATCACGAGCAGGCCGAGGCCGGCGCTGAGCCGGGGCAGCACCCGCCGCACGAAGCCCGGGTTGTTCAGCCGCTCGGGGCTGATGCAGAGGAGGTCGATCTCGCCCGCCGCGATCCGCCGCTCGATGTCGTCCCAGTCGTCGACGTTGGTGGAGTTGATCGTCGCCGAGCGGACCCCGAGGCGCTCGGCCGCCGCGACCTGGTCGCGCATCAGGGCGAGCAGCGGCGACACGACCAGGGTGGGACCGTGGCCGGCGTCGCGTCGCAGCCGGGTGGCGATGAAGTAGATCGCCGACTTGCCGAACCCGGTGCGCTGGACCACGAGCGCCCGACCGCCGTCGGCCGTGACGGCGTCGATGGCGGCCGCCTGCTCCGGCCGCAGGACGGCACCGGGCCCGGCGAGCCGCTCGAGGAGCACCTGGGCGCGGCCGGCCGTCGCGCTCGGCGAGGGGGCGGGGGTCATCCCGCCATCATGGCGAGGGGGTACGACACCGACGCGTGCCGCGACACCGGCTCCACCGGGCGGACCGGATCACGCCGCCGGGGCGGAGGTTCGGGTCAGGAGAAGCTGGAGCCGCAGCCGCAGGTGCGCTGGGCGTTCGGGTTGTTGATCGAGAACCCGGCCTGGTTGAGCCCGTCGGAGTAGTCGAGGGTGGCGCCATCGAGCAGCATGGCGCTCGACGGGTCGACGACGACCCTCACGCCGTTGTCGTCGGAGGTGAGGTCGTCGTCGGCGATCTCGGTGTCGAAGAACATGTCGTAGCTGAACCCGGAGCAGCCGCCGGGGCGGACGGCGACGCGGAGCGCGAGGCCCTCCTCGCCCTCGGCCTCGATGAGCTGGGAGACCTTGGTGGCGGCCTTCTCGGTGAGCGCGATCACGACGTTGGTCCTCCTGCGGATGCGGGCGGTGGCGCCCGGTGAGCCGTGGTCATGGTACCGCCGGGCGTGGTCCCCGCCCACCCCGGGCGAGGTCGCGGGGGTGGTGGTCGGTCAGGTCGGGGCGAGGGCGTCGTCGCCGGGGACCCGGATCTCGACCTGGCACGGCGAGCGGTCGACCAGGGACCCGAAGCCCACGATCTGCTCGCCTTCGCCCGCCACCTCGACCACGCCCTCGATCAGGCCCCGATGGATGCTGCACAGCAGGTCGGGGCGCTGCTCGGCGAGGTCGCGGAAGGGACAGTGGGCGAACGCGATGGTGACGGCGGCGGCGCCCGTGGTGGGGTCGTCGTCGACGGCGAGCGCGGGGTCGAAGCCCATGGCGTCGAGCTGGCCGACCACGGCCCCGAGGCAGCCCCGGGGCCGTAGGCGCTCCCCGTCGGCCCGACCCTGCTCGCGGCCCACCTCGGTGGCGTCGACCGGGTCGGCCCCGCTGGCGGCGGCCAGGCGGAGCAGCATCCGGGCGAGGATCGGGAACGACGCGGGTTCGAGCCCGAGCGACGGCGCCTCGGGGGCGAGCGAGTAGAGGTGCTGGGGCCGGCCGACGCCACCGCGGGCCTCGCTCTGCACCTGGAGGAGCCCGACGTCTCGCATGCGCTCGAGGTGGGGACGCACCGTGTTGGGATGGAGGCCGAGCGCCTCGGCGATGTCGGCGGTGGCGAGCGGCCGGGGCGATCGGGCCAGCTCCAGGTAGATCGCGTAGCGGGTGTTGTCGCCCAGCGCCTTCAGCAGATCGAGCGGGGGCGGCGGCGCGTCGGACCCGAGGCGGGGCCCCGCGGCGGCGACCGCGGGTTCGGAGGCGCCCAACTCGTCCACCGGGCCAGGCTACCGCCACCGGTACGACCGGCACCGGGGTTCTCCCGGGATCGCCCGGTAGAATCCCCTCCGTGACCGCCGATCCCGACCCCGCCGCCCCGTCCGGCCCGCCGTCCGCGGGGCCGTCCGACGGCGCCGTCGGCGGGACGAAGGGCGACGCGAACGGCCCGGTCGCGCCGGCCACCGTCCCGGTCGAGGTCGAGGGGCTCTGGGCGCTGCTCCGGGGCGTGATCGACCCCGAGCTCGGCAGCGACATCGTCGACCTCGGCATGGCGCGCGACGTCGCGGTCGACGACGACGGGCAGGTCACCGTCACCATCGCCCTGACGACGGCGGGCTGCCCCCTGCGGGCCCAGATCCAGCGCGACGTCCGCACCCGCATCGCGGGGGCGCCCGGCGTCACCGGCGTCCGCATCGAGTGGACCGAGATGGACGCCGACCAGCGCGCCTCGGCGATGGCCCGGGCCCGATGGAACGTGTCCCAGCGCGACGAGGAGACCGCCGTCGCCCCGACCACCAGGGTGATCCTGGTCGCGTCGGGCAAGGGCGGCGTGGGCAAGTCCTCGGTCACCGTCAACCTGGCCGCCGCCCTGGCCCGGCGGGGACTCACCGTCGGGGTCCTCGACGCCGACGTCTGGGGGTTCTCGGTCCCCCGCATGCTCGGAATGTCCGGCCGCCTCGCGGGCGACGAGATCGACGGGCGCAAGGTGATGGTTCCCCACGAGATCCCCGTCGGCGACGGGCGGCTCCGCGTCGTGTCGATGGGCTTCCTCGTCGAGGACGAGGCGTCCGCGCTCATGTGGCGGGGCCTGATGCTCAACCGCGGCGTCCAGCACTTCCTCCAGGACGTCCGCTGGGGCGACGACCTCGACTACCTGCTCGTCGACATGCCGCCGGGCACGGGCGACGTCCAGATGGGCGTGGCCAAGACGATCCCCCGCGCCGAGGTGCTGGTCGTCACCACCCCCGCCCTCGCCGCCCAGAAGGTGGCCGAGCGGGCGGTCAGCATGGCCCGCAAGAGCTTCCTGCGGGTCGCGGGCGTGGTCGAGAACATGACCGCCTTCACCTGCGACCACGGCGAGCGCTACGCGCTGTTCGGCGAGGGCGGCGGCGAGGCGCTCGCCCGCTCCGCCGGTGCGCCGCTGCTCGCCCAGATCCCGCTCGAGCCGGGCGTCGTGCTCGGGGGAGACACCGGCTCGCCCGCCGCGCTCGGCGACGGTCCCGCCGCCGAGGCGTTCCGCGATCTGGCCGAGTCGGTCGTCACCGAGGCGGTCCCGCCGGTGGCGATGGCGGGCTGCACCGCCCGGATGCTCGACGCCGCCGTCGCCGCGCTCGACGCCCTCGACGAGGACTCCGACCCCGAGCGCCCGCCGGTCCCCTCCCCCTCCTGAACCCGACCCGGCGAGCGGATGCCGGCCTCAGCGGCCGGTGACGCTGAAGTGCTGGTAGTCCTTCTTGGAGGTCCAGTCGCCGCCCCACTTCCAGCCGCGGTTGTGGAAGGAGGTCCACACGACGTCGTTGCGGGCGATCATCCCCGGCGTCACGAAGCGGCGGTCGACCCAGTCGCGGCCGGCGGGCGGGTAGACCGACGAGCCGACGACGTATGGGTTCTGGACCGGGTTGATGTCGATCGCCGTGCCGTAGCTGTGCTCGGACCAGGTCGACGTACCGGCGACGGTGCGGCAGTTGAAGGCGGAGGTGTTGTTGGCCGCCATCGAGCGGTCGTCGTCGGCGCCGTAGTGGTCGATGTGACGGATGCGCGCCACCTGGAAGCGGGTGTCGTAGAGGGCCCGGAACACGTCGCGGACCTGGGTCACGACCGAGTGGTGCAGGACCAGGTTCCCGGTGCGGCGCTGCCCCGTGTAGTCCCAGTAGGCGACGTTGAGGGCCCGGAGGTCGCTCCAGTGCACCGGGCAGCCGGTGCGCCACGACAGGGCCACGTCGGCCCGGGTGATCGCCCAGGTCCCGTAGGAGAAGGCGGGCACCGACGCCCCGGGCGCGGGAGGGCGCTGGCCGCCCGTGGGATCGGGGTTGCACGCGGCGAGGCCCAGGACGAGGACGGCGGCGACACCGGCGGCGACGAGCCGGCGCAACGGGGCGGGGCGTCGGGACGGGGCCATGCCCCCACCATCGGCCGGAGGCGCGCACGGGTCAAGGGCACCGCGGTCGGGGAGGCCTCCGATCACGGGTCCGAGGTCCCGGTTCAGCGCAGGCGCAGGCCGCGGAGCTCGGGCGGGATCTCCCCGGTGACCGGGCGCAGCACCCGCTCCCGCGGCCCGTCGACCGCGGGGACCGGCGCCACCGCGCACTCCTGGGGCTCGGTGGTCGAGTCGAGGCCGGTGCCGCGGAGCGCGAGGCGGACCCCCAGCTCGGTCTCGACCGACAGCGACTCGCCCAGCTCGTCGACGACCTCGAGCATCGGCCCCTGGTCACCGGGATACAGGCGGCGCAGGTACTCAGGCGCGTAGATGACGACGCCGTCGACGTCGCCGACCGGTTCCTGGTCCGGGCCCGGCCAGAAGTCCTCGTATAGGAACGGCGCCGTCGACTCGCAGCAGCCGGTGCCGATCGTGACGGTGAGGGTGCCGGACCGGCGCCGGGCCATCTCGGCCACGACCTCGGCGGCACGGGGGCTGGCGGTGACCTTCATGCGCCGAGCGTACCGGCGGGCGCTTCGGGGTTGCGCTCCGGTCGTGCGCGAGACGCGCGGCACCTGTGGCGGATGACCGCACCGATCGCGGTGGGTCGGGGCCCGATGCCCGGCAGAGTGTGCGGCTCGGTTCGCCTGTTTGACCGAGCGGTCAACCAACGGGAAGGCTTGCCCCCTCATGGCGTCCGACGATCGATCCCTCCGGATCGCCCTGCTCACCTACCGGGGGAAGCCCCACGTCGGGGGCCAGGGCATCTACGTGCGCCACCTGGCGAAGGCCCTGGTCGACCTGGGCCACCACGTAGAGGTGTTCTCCGGCCAACCGCACCCGGAGCTGCCCGACGGCATCCCGCTGCACGAGCTCGACAGCCTCGACATCTACAACGACCACTTCCCGATGCGGATGCCGGGGATCTGGGAGCTGAAGAGCTTCGCCGACCTGGTCGAGGTGGGGGCGTTCTCCTTCGGCACGTTCCCCGAGCCGCTCGCCTTCTCGGTGCGTGCGTTCCAGGCGCTCCAGGCCCGCCGCGACGACTTCGACCTCGTGCACGACAACCAGAGCCTCGGCTACGGCCTGCTCGGCGTCGAGCGCATCCTCGGCCTGCCGCTGATCGCCACGATCCACCACCCGATCACCGTCGACCGCCGCCTCGAGATCGAACACGCGTCGAGCCTCTACAAGAAGTTCACGCTGGCCCGCTGGTACGGCTTCACCCGGATGCAGACCGAGGTCGCCCGGCGCATCAAGCGCGTGATCACGGTGTCGGAGAACTCCTTCGAGGACATCGCACGCGACCACAAGGTGCCGAAGGAGCGGATGCACATCGTCCCCGTCGGCGTCGACCCGGACCTGTTCCGGCCACTGCCGAAGATCGACCGCGTCCCCGGCCGGCTGATCACCACCGCCAGCGCGGACGTCGCCATGAAGGGCCTGGCGTACCTGCTGGAGGCGCTGGCCAAGCTGCGCGTCGAGCGGCCCGAGCTGCACCTCACGGTCATCGGGCGCAAGAAGGAGGGCGGCAAGTCGGCCGAGACGATCGACCGGCTCGGCCTCACCGACCACGTCGAGTTCGTCACCGGCGTCAGCGACCAGCGCATCGTCGAGCTGTACAGCGAGGCCGAGCTCGCCGTCGTCCCGTCGCTGTACGAGGGGTTCTCCCTGCCGGCGATCGAGGCGATGTCGTGCGGCGTGCCCGTCGTCGCCACCACCGGCGGCGCCCTCCCCGAGGTCGTCGGCCCCGACGGCGAGACCGCCCTGCTCGTTCCGCCCGGCGACTCCGAGGCGCTCGCCGCCAAGATCGCCTGGGCCCTCGACCACCCCGGCGTCCGCCGCAAGGTCGGTCAGGGCGGTCGGGAGCGGGTGAAGGCCCAGTGGAGCTGGCGCCACACCGCCGAGCGCACCGTCGAGCAGTACCGCGCCCTCCTGGCCGAGACCCGCTGACCGCCCCGTGCTGACCGTCGACTACGACCGCCTCCGCCTCGAGCCGGGTCACCTCGTGCTCGACATGGGCGCCGGTGCCGGCCGCCACGCGTTCGAGGCGTACCGCCGGGGCGCCCGGGTCGTCGCCCTCGACTACGGCTTCGGCGAGCTGCCCGAGGTGATGTCGCTCTTCGCGGCGATGTCCGAGGCCGGCGAGGCGGGCGACCGTCCGGACTCCCTGGCCGCCGCCGTCAACGGTGACGGCACCCGGCTCCCGTTCCCGGACGCGACCTTCGACCGCATCATCTGCTCCGAGGTCCTCGAGCACATCCCCGACCACCACGCCGCCCTCCGTGAGCTGCGCCGGGTGCTCAAGCCCGACGGCATCCTCGCCGCCACCGTGCCGACGTGGTTCCCCGAGCAGGTCTGCTGGAAGCTCTCCGAGGAGTACCACGCCCCGTTCGTCGAGGGTGGCCACGTGAGGATCTTCCGCGAGGGCGATCTGCGGCGGGCGATGCGCGCCGCCGGGTTCCGCCCCGGGACGAGCCACCACGCCCACGCCCTGCACTCGCCGTACTGGTGGCTGAAGTGCGCGGTGGGCCCGACCAACGACGAGCACCCCGCCGTCAAGGCGTACCACCGCCTCCTCGTCTGGGACATCACCTCGGCGCCGAAGCTCACCCGCTGGACCGAGAAGGTCCTCAACCCGGTGCTCGGCAAGAGCCTGGTCGTCTACGCCCACGCCGGTGCCCTCCCCGACCGCCCCCGCGTGGCCACCGCGCCCGTGGAACAGCCGAGCGAGCCGGAGGTCGTCGATGCCCGCGCCTGAGGTCGACGGCATCGTCACGTCGGCGCAGATCCAGCAGACCGTCGACGCCATCGCCGAGTGGCAGCTCCCGTCGGGCATGGTGCCGTGGTTCCCCGGCGGCCACGCCGACCCGTGGAACCACGTCGAGGCGGCGATGGCCCTGGCGCTCGGCGGGCGCATCCCCGAGGCCGAGCGGGCGTATCAGTGGCTGGTCGACCTCCAGCGACCCGACGGCTCCTGGCACCAGTACTACCTGGCCGACGGCGTCGAGCAGGACAAGCTCGACGCCAACGTCATCGCCTACGTCGCCGCCGGCGTGTGGCACCACTGGCTGCTCACCGGCGACCGCGGCTTCCTCGAGTCGATGTGGCCGGTCGTCGAGGCCGCCATCGGGTTCGTGCTCGACCTCCAGACCGAGCGGGGCGAGATCCTCTGGGCCCGTCACGCCGACGGCACCCCGTGGTCGTTCGCCCTCCTGACCGGCTCGTCGAGCATCTGCCACAGCTTGCGCTGCGCGGCGGCCGTCGCCCACGAGGTCGGCCACGAGCGTCCCGGGTGGATCGCCGCCGCCAGCCGGCTCGCCCACGTCATCCGCACCGAGCCCGACGCCTTCGCCCCCAAGCACCGGTGGGCGATGGACTGGTACTACCCGGTGCTCGGCGGGGCCGTCGTCGGCGAGGCCGCCCTCGAACGCCTCGCCCACCGCCGGGCGGCGTTCGTGATGGAGCCCTACGGCGTGCGCTGCGTGTCGGACCGGCCGTGGGTCACCGTCGCCGAGACGTGCGAGTGCGCCATGGCCCACCTCGCCGCCGGCGACCGCGACACCGCGACCACGTTGTTCACCTGGGCGCAGCAGCACCGCGAGGACGACGGCCGGTACTGGACCGGCACCGTCTACCCCGAGGTCGTCCACTTCCCCGGCGGCGAGCAGTCGACCTACACCGCCGCCACCGTCGTGCTGGCCGCCGACGCCCTGGGCGGGTGCTCCGCCGCCTCGGGCCTGTTCGTCGACCACGACGCCGTCCTCCCCGCCCTCTCCGTCCCCGCCTGACGCGCAAAACCCACGGGCTCCAGGCACCTCGTGTGGTTCCGCCTACGTTCGGGGCGATGTCGACCGTCGAGCCGCCCGTCGATCTGGTCGCCTCCGACCTCGACGGCACCCTGCTCCGACCGCCGCGGCCGTGGCGGTCCGCCGACGAGGATCCCGGCGCGGACGAGGTCGACCTCGGCTCGATCACCGACCGCACCCGCCGGGCCCTCGACGCCGTGCGCGACCGCGGCATCGAGGTCGTCGCGGTCACCGGCCGCCCGCCCCGCTGGGTCCACGCGGTCGACCTCGGGCCCGGCCTGGCCATCTGCTCCAACGGCGCCCTGGTGGTCGACCTGGTGACCCGGGAGGTCGTCGCCGAGCGGACGCTGGCCCCCGACATCGCCCTGGAGGTGGTACGTCGGCTGCGGGCCCTCCACCCCGACGGGATCTTCGCGGTGGAGTTCGCGGACGGCGTCGCCATGGAGGAGGCGTGGGCGGCCCAGGTGCCCCGTGCCCTCCTGACCCCGCGCGTCGGACCGGCGGAGGATCTGGTCGGCCGGCCCGCGGCCAAGGTCCTGCTGCGGGTCCCCGGCACCCGGGGCGACGCCTACATCGACGCCGCCACGGAAGCGGTCGGCGACATCGCCGAGGTCACGGCCAGCGGCGCCCTCCAGCTCGTCGAGGTGTCCGCGCCCGGGGTCGACAAGGCGACCACGCTCGCCCAGGTCTGCGGGCTCCAGGACATCCACCCGGCGCGCGTCGTGGCGTTCGGCGACGCCCGCAACGATCTGCCGATGCTGGCCTGGGCCGGCACCGGAGTGGCGATGGCCGACGCCCACCCCAGCGTGATCGCCGCCGCCGACGCCGTCACCGGCACCAACGCCGACGACGGCGTCGCCGCCTGGCTCGAGCGCCACGTCCTCGGCGCTTCCCCGGCGACGGGGGGCGCTGGCGTGGCCTAGGTTCCGGCGTCATGAGCTACCCCGGAGCCATCGCCGAGACCGACCCCGACCGCCCCGCCATCGTCATGGCCGGCGACGGCGCCACCCTCACCTACGGCGAGCTCGACGAGCGGGCCACCCGCCTCGCCAACGTGCTGCGGGCGGCGGGCGTCCGGCCCGGCGACCACGTGGCCTTCTGCATCGAGAACCAGCTCCGCTTCCTCGAGGTCGCCTGGGGCTGCCAGTACGCGGGGACGATCTACACCGCCACCTCCACCCGCCTCACCGCCGAGGAGCTGGCGTACATCGTCGACGACTGCGGGGCGAAGGCCTTCATCTCCACCAAGGCCCTCGCGGACGTGGCCGCCGCCATCACCGGTGACACCCCGCAGGTGACGACCCGGCTGATGATCGACGGCACCGTCGACGGCTTCGACTCCTACGAGGACGCGCTCGCCGCCGCCTCCCCGGAGAAGCCCGACGACCTCGAGGAGGGCACCGACATGCTCTACTCCTCGGGCACGACCGGCCGCCCCAAGGGCGTCGAGGTGCCGATGCCGAACGCTCCGCTGGGCACCAAGCCGTCGGTGTCGATGGTCGCCGAGATGCTGCTCGGCTACCGCGACGGCATGCAGTACCTCAACCCGGCGCCGCTGTACCACGCCGCCCCGCTGCGCTTCACGATGGCGGCCCACCGCCTCGGCGGCACCACCTTCGTGATGGAGCACTTCGACCCGGCCGAGGCCCTACGGCTGATCGAGGCGCACCGAATCACCCACAGCCAGTGGGTGCCCACCATGTTCATCCGCATGCTGAAGCTCCCCGACGAGGAGCGCCTCGCCCACGACGTGTCGACCATGGAGGTCATGTTCCACGCGGCGGCACCGTGTCCGGTCGACGTGAAGCGCAAGATCATCGAGTGGTTCGGGCCGGTCGTCCACGAGTACTACGCCGGCACCGAGGGGAACGGCTTCGTGTACTGCAACAGCGAGGGCTGGCTGGCCCACCCGGGCACGGTCGGGCAGAACCTGCTCGGGTCGCTGCACATCTGCGACGACGACGGCAACGAGCTGCCGCCCGGCGAGCCGGGCACCATCTGGTTCGAGGGCGAGACGACCTTCGAGTACCACAACGATCCGGAGAAGACGGCGGCGTCACGGCACCCGAAGGGGTGGACCACGCTCGGCGACGTCGGCCGCCTCGACGAGGACGGCTTCCTCTACCTCACCGACCGCAAGGCGTACATGATCATCAGCGGCGGCGTGAACATCTATCCGCAGGAGGCCGAGAACGCCCTCGCCCTGCACCCGAAGGTCGCCGACGTCGCCGTCTTCGGGGTGCCCAACGACGACTTCGGCGAGGAGGTCAAGGCGGTCGTCCAGCCGGTCGACATGGCCGACGCCGGACCCGACCTCGAGCGGGAGCTGATCGCCTACTGCCGCGAGCGCCTCGCCGACGTCAAGTGCCCCCGGAGCGTCGACTTCCGCGAGGAGCTGCCCCGGCACCCGACCGGCAAGCTCTACAAGCGCCTGCTCAAGGACGAGTACTGGGCCGACGCCGGTCGTTCGATCTGACCGAGGTCAGCGCGGCCCGCCCGCGCGCGAGCTTCCTCCGACCCCGTTCGTACGGCGGAGGACGCGGAGGGAGCCGGTGGCGGAGACCTCCTCGAACCCGGCGGCGAGGGCCGGGAGGTAGATCTGCTCGTAGGGCGCCTGGCCACCGTCGGCCGGATCGCGGAACACGTCGTGGATCGCCAGCGTACCGCCCGGCGCGATCTGCGGCGTCCAGCCCTCGAAGTCGGCCCGGGCCGGCTCGATGCCGTGCCCGCCGTCGATGAAGAGGAAGGCGAGCGGCGTCGTCCAGTGGGCGGCGACGGTCGGCGACGGTCCCACCACCGCGATCACCACGTCCTCAAGCCCGGCGTCGTGAACCGTACGGCGGAAGTGCGGCAGCGTGTCCATCCTCCCGACCGCGGGGTCGACCAGGTCGGGCTCGTGCCACTCCCACCCGGGCTGGTTCTCCTCCGAACCGCGGTGGTGGTCGACGGCGAACAGCACCCGTCCGACTTCACGGGCCGCCGCGCCCAGGTACACCGAGGACTTGCCGCAGTACGACCCGACCTCGAGGAACGGGCCGTCGATCGTCGCGGCCGCGACCGCGGCCTCGTGCAGGGCCAGGCCCTCGTCGGCGGGCATGAAGCCCCGGGCGGCCTCGGCGGCGGCCCGGAGGGTCGGGTCCATCAGACCTCGCCGACGTCGGCCGACTCCAGCACCGCCTCCTCGATCTCGAACTCCTCGTCGTAGGGCGTGTGGTGCCGGGGCCCGAACATGATCTTGTCGAGGAACAGGTACTTCATCACCCAGAGCAGACCGAAGCCGGCGATGCTGGCGACCATCACCGAGATCGTGCGAACCAGCGAGTGTGGAGTGCCGACGTGGTCGCTGACCAGTGCCACCATGCCGGTCGAGAGGACCCAGCCGGCGACCGTGAAGGTCCAGAACGGGATGACCTCGCGGCGCAGGTGCGGTCGCCCGCGCTTGCCCCACACCCAGTACTTGTTGAGCAGGTAGGCGGGGATCGAGATCAGCATCGTCGCCGCCAGGTTCGCCGGCTCCGCCTTCATCTCGAAGCCGGTGTAGAAGACGACGATCAGGATCTGGGTCAGGACGACGCAGATCAACGACGTCGACGCGTACCGGATCATCCGCCGGCCGGCGTCCGTACGGCTGTGCTCGAGGATGCCGCGCGGGGTCAGGATCACAGGAAGCCGAGACTAGCGGCGCGCCACCGGGGGACCCAGGTGGGTCGGGCCACCCGGATGCGTGCCAGGATGACCGCCGTGCAGCAGGACGCGGTCGACGCGCTGGTCAAGGTGCTCGAGCTCGAACCGATCGAGGTCAACATCTTCCGCGGCACCAGCCCCGACGTCGACGTGCAGCGCGTGTTCGGTGGTCAGGTCGCCGGTCAGGCGCTGGTCGCGGCGAGCCGAACGGTCGAGCCCGACCGACGGGTGCACTCGCTGCACGCCTACTTCCTGCGCCCGGGCGACCCGGCGGTGCCGATCCTCTACGAGGTCGACCGCATCCGCGACGGGCGCAGCTTCACGACCCGCCGGGTCGTCGCCATCCAGCACGGCAAGGCGATCTTCAACCTGTCGGCCTCGTTCCACGTCGAGGAGGCGGGCTACGACCACGCGGCACCGATGCCCGAGGGCGTCCCCGCGCCCGAGTCGCTGCCGGACTTCGGCACCCGCTGGCGGCCGATCCTCGGCTCCACCCCCGAGGGGCTCCGGTGGCTCGAACGGCCCCGCCCGATCGACACCCGCCACGTCGACCTGCCGGCCTCGCCCGAGCGCGGGCCGATGCCCCCGTTCAACAACGTGTGGCTGCGGGCCGACGGCGTCCTGCCCGACGATCCGGTGCTGCACGCGTGCGTCGTCACCTACGCGTCGGACATGACCCTGCTCGACACCGCCCTGCTCCCCCATGGCCGGTCCTTCACCGAGCCCGACGTGATGATGGCGAGCCTCGACCACGCCATGTGGTTCCACCGCCCGTTCCGCGCCGACGAGTGGCTCCTCTACGCGCAGGACACGCCCTCGGCGTCGGGCGGCCGCGGCCTGGCCCGCGGGTTGTTCTTCACCACCGACGGCGCACTGGTCGCGTCGGTCGTCCAAGAGGGCCTGATCCGGCCCATATGAGGGAGACCGTGACCACGCCGACCGCCCCGCGCTTCCACGGCGCCCGCCGCGTGCGGGCCGCCCTGCTCGCGGCCACCCTGCTGATCGCCGCGTGCGGCGACGACGAGCCCGAGTCCGCCGCCACGCCGAACGCCGGCGACACGGTCCCCGGCCAGAGCCCCGGTACGGTGACCGACGGGAGCGATCCGCCGACCACCGGCACCGGCGACGAGGTCGCGCCGCTGTCGGAGGTGTCGGTGGTCCTGACCAGGCTCCCCGGCACCGAGCAGCCGGTGAAGCTCACCTCGCGGCCGGGCAGCGACCGGTTGTACGTGGTGCGCAAGTCGGGACGGATCATCGCCCTCGAGGAGGGTGACGACCCGATCGAGGAGACGACCGTCCTCGACCTGTCCGACCGCGTGCTGACCGACGGTGAGCGGGGGGTCCTGGGGTTGGCCTTCTCCAACGACGGCGAGACGATGTACGTCCACCACACCGGGCTCGACGGCGAGACGCGGATCGCGGCCTACACGATGGACGGCGACGTCGCCGATCCTGCGTCGCGGGTCGACCTGCTCACCGTCGACCAGCCACACGCGAACCACAACGGCGGCGAGATCATCGTCGACGAGGAAGACCTGCTCTGGATCGGTCTCGGCGACGGCGGCGCCCAGCGCGATCCCGACGAACGGGCGCAGGATCCCGACGACCTGCTCGGCAAGCTCCTCCGGATCGACCCCACCACCACCGGGCCGGGCGGTCGCGCCTACGGCATCCCCGACGACAACCCCTACGCCGAGGGCGGTGGCGCGCCGGAGATCGCCGCCATCGGTCTCCGCAACCCGTGGCGGTTCCGCTTCGACCCCGCCAACGGAGACCTGTGGGTGGCGGACGTGGGCCAGAGCGACTGGGAGGAGATCAACCGCGTCCCGGCCGACGAGATCCTCGGAGCCAACTTCGGGTGGAGCCGGTACGAGGCCAGCCACGACCACCGGACCGACCGGGAGCTGACCGGGGACGCCGACCCGATCGTCCCCGTCTACGAGATGAACCACGACGACGGCTGGTGCTCGGTCACCGGCGGTCCCGTGTACCGCGGGGACGCCATCGCCGGCCTCGACGGCGCGTACCTGTTCGGCGACTTCTGCCGGGCGGGCCTGAACGCGATGCGGGTGAGACCCGACGGCACGGTCGACACCGTGGTGCTCGACGACGAGGTCTCCGCGATCACGTCGATCGACGCGACCGCCGACGGCACCCTCTACGTGCTGACCATCGCCGGCGAGATCTTCCGCGTCGACCCCGCCTGACCAGGGTCGGCCCGGACCGCGGTCAGGCCTCCGGAGCCGCGCCCACGAGCACGCGCGATCCGACCCGGTCGGGCCGGACCTCGATGCCGGCGGTGATGCGCTCGCGCAGACCGGCGACGTGGCTGATCACACCGACCATGCGGCCCCCGGCGCGCAGGCGGTCGAGCTCGTCGAGCGCCAGGTGGAGGGCATCGGCGTCGAGGGTGCCGAAGCCCTCGTCGATGAACAGGACATCGAGGTCGAGCCCCCCGGCCCGTTCGGCGACCACGTCGGCGACCCCGAGGGCGAGGGCGAGCGACGCCTGGAAGGTCTCGCCGCCGGACAGGGTGGCGACGTCGCGCTCCTCGCCGCTGTGGGAGTCGAGCACCTTTAGGTCGAGGCCCGAGCCGCGTCCGTGGGTGGATCCGGTGTGCACCCGCAGCGAGTAGCGGCCGGAGGTCATAACCCGCAGGCGGTCGTTGGCGCGGGCGCAGATCTGCTCGAAGTGGGCGGCCAGCACCCACCGCTGGAGCGACACCCGGTCGCCGGTGCGGCCGTTGCAGAGCTGGGCGAGGCGGTGGCGGACCTCGTGCTCGGCCCGATCGGCGACCAGGCGCGCCTCATCGCCGGCGTGGTCGGCGACGAGCGCGGCGAGCTGGTCGGCGGTGGACTCGATGCGGGTGTGGGCGCGCACCAGGGCGGTGTGGCGCGCCTCGGCGACCTTCGCGGCGCGCTCGGCGGCGGAGACCGCGGGACGCTCGTCGCCCAGATCGGCGAGAGCGGGCTGGGCGAGGGCGACCTCGGCCTCGGCGACCGCCCGCTCCCAGACCGCGATGCGGTCCCTGAGGCGGATCCGGTCGGCCTCGGAGCGCCAGGCGGCGTCGGCGGCCGCCTCGTCGTCGAACCCGGCGTCGGCGACCGCGGCGGCGAGCGACCCGCGGGCCTCGACGGCCGCCGCCTCGGCCCGGCGCGCCTCGTCGCGCGCATCGGCGGACTCGGAGAGGGCGGAGGCGAGGGCGGCGAGGCGCTCCCGGGCCCGTTCGGCGGTGGCCGTGTCGGCGTCGCGCCCGAGCACCGCGGTGATGGCGGCCCGCTCGCGCTCGGCGTCCCGGCGGGCGACCGCGGCCCTCGACCGGGCCGACGCCTCGGCGGAACGGGTCGCCTCGACCTCGGCGCGGGCGGTGGCCAGGGTCGCCTCCAGCTCGGCGGTCCGGGCGGTGAGGGCGGCGATCTCCTCGGTGGCGCGCTGGGCCCGGTCGAGCTCGCCACGGCGGGCCCCGAGGACGTCGGCCAGGGCGTCGGGATCGTCCGCGGCGGGACCGGCGGCGGCGCGGCCCTCGGCCCGCGCCGCGGTGGCCTCGGCGAGCGACTGCTCGGCGCGACGGCGGTCGGCGATCGCGGCGTCGAGGTCGCGCTCGGCCCGCTCGACGTCGTCCTCGGTGGGGGCGCCCTCGATCGGTGCGGCCGGGGCGGGGTGCTCGACCGCACCGCAGACGGGACAGGCCTCGCCCGCCTCCAGGGCGGCGGCCAGCTCGGCGGCCATCGATTCGCTGCGTCGGCGGTGGACCTGCGACAGGGCGAGGCGGGCCTCGGTCTCGGCGAGCCGCGCCTCGAGGGTCGCCCGGTCGGCGGCGGAGACGGCCTCGTCGAGCGCGGGGACGCGGCGCCCGGCGGCGGACTGCTTGGCCAGGGTGGCGACGGTGGCGGCGAGGTCATCGACCGACCGGTGGGCGCCCTCGGCCGTGGCCGCCTGCCGCCGGGTTTCGACCAGGGACCCCTCGGCGAGGGCCACCCCGTCCCGCAGGGCGGCGAGCGCGTCGGCACCTCGTTCGGCCTCGTCGAGCGCGTCGGTCGCGGCGCGCTCGGCGTTGACCAGCCGGCCGGCGGCGGCGATCGCCTCGTCGGCCTCGGCCGCGCGCCGACCGACCACGGCCGTGGCCTGCATGAGCCACGCGGCGTCGACCTCGAGCAGATCGTCGACGGCGAGCGGGGTGCCCTGGAGCGGCGCCGCGAGGGTTACCGGACAGGTGCTCCACGCCTGCTCGAGCGCGGCGACGGCAGAGCGGTGGGCGGCGGCGGCGTCGTCGCGTCGACGGTCCGCCTCGCGGGCCGCCCGGCGGCGTGGGCCGACGGGCGCGGCCCGCTCGGCGGCCTCGGACTCGGCGCGGGCGGCCTCGATGTCGGCCTTCTCGGCGAGCCGTTCGGACCGGCGGCGCCGCCAGGCGGCGCGCTCGTCCCAGCGGGCGGCCCGCTCGCCCCGCGAATCGGCCTCGGACCGGAGCCGCCGGGCATCGGCCTCGGCCGACCCGGTGAGTTTCCCGACGTCGACCCCGACCCGCCCGAGGACCTCGGCCGCGCCGGGCAGGGCGGAGGCGCCGTCGGGCCCGGCGAGCGCCTCGCCGACCGTGCTCAGCTCGGCGAGGTCTACCGCCCCGGCCAGGCCCGCCTCGTCGTCGGCGAGGTCGGAGACGAGGCGGCGCCAGTCGGCCGCGGCGGCCTCCACGCGGCGGCGCTGGTCGTGCTCGACCTCGTCGATGGCCCGGGCGGCCGCGCTGGCCCGGGCGTCGAGCTCGGCGGCGACCTCCTCGAACAGCGAGGTGCCGAAGATCGACTTGAGCAGGTCCTCGCGCTCGGCCGAGGTCGCCTGGAGCACGCGCTCGAAGCGACCCTGGGGCAGCAGCACCACGCGGCGGAAGTCGTCGACCGCGAGGCCGATGCGTTCGCGGAGGAGGCCGTCGACCTCGCGCACCTTGCGGGCGACCTCGACGAACTCGCCGTCGGGCCCGCGGCGTTCGAGCACCGCGTTGGAGCTGCCCTGGGTGACGGTGCCGTCCCTCCGGGTGCGCCAGCGGGGGGCGTCGCGCCGGACCCGCCACTCGTCGCCGTCGAGGCGGAACGTGAGCTCGACGGTGGGCGTGAGGTGCCGGGCGTGGTCGGAGTGGAGCTGCAGGACCGGCCGGTCGCCGGCGGTGCGGCCGTAGAGGGCGAAGCAGAGGGCGTCGAGCAGGAAGCTCTTGCCCGCGCCGGTGGGCCCCCAGATGAGGAACAGTCCCTCGTCGCCGAGCGAGTCGAAGTCGACGACCTGCCGCGTGGCGAAGGGACCCACGGCCTCGACCTCGAGGCGCAGCGGCCTCACGCGACCGCCCCCACGTCGTCGCCGTCGGCGGGCCCGTCGGCGCCGGACGGCGGGGCCTCCTCGACCGATGGGTCGGCGGCGACGTCGACGACGACGTCACCCAGTTCGCGCCGGGCCGCCTCGACCGCGTCGAAGGCGTCGTGGAGGTGGCCCGCCTCGGCCGCGTCGACCGGGCGGCCCAGCCGGTCGGCGAGGAACGCCCGGGCCAGGTCGACCGGGGCGACCGGCTCGCCGGCGGCGCGACGGCGCAGGTCGTCGTCGGTGCCGGCGGACCGGGGCGAGTCGTGTTCGAGGACGACCGCGTGGGGGAAGCGGTCGCGGAGGCGGTCCATGGCGAGGCGGGGCACGACCTCGTCGGTGAGCTGCACGCGCACCCACCGACCCTCGGCGGCGGTGTGCGACGGGTCGGTCAGGAGGTCGTCGAGCCGTCCGCGCACGGTGGCGACGCCACGCCCGGCGCCCAGGTCGACCACCTCGGAGGCGACGCTGCCGTCGGGGCGGAGGTCGACGACCCGGACCGACGGCGAGCCGGTCTCGGAGAAGGAGTAGGGCAGGATCGACCCGCTGTAGGCGACGCGGGCAGACAGCTCCTGGGCCCGGTGCAGGTGCCCGAGCGCGGCGTACGTGATGCCGTCGAACACCGACTCCGGCACCCGGTCGACGCCGCCGACGGTCAGCTCGCGCTCGCTGTCGGACGGGGCCGCGCCGGCGACGAACGCGTGGGCGACCACGACCGAGCGCGCCGGGCCCCGCGCCGCGAGGTCGGCGCGCACGGCGTCGAGCGCGTCGGCGACCACCCGGTGCTGGGTCGGACGGGCGCCGTCGTCGCCGCGCGCCGCGGCGAGCGGCTCGAGGTACGGCACCGGGTGCACGACCAGGTCGGGGCCACCGTCGGTGGCGGGCACGACCACCGGCGCGGACGGATCGAACCGGCCGCGGAGGGTGACCCCACCGGCACGGAGGAGCGCGTCGAACGCGCCGACCCGGTTCGGCGAGTCGTGGTTGCCGGTGATGGCCACCACCTGCGCCCCGGTCGCCCGCAGGGCACCGAGCACGTCGGCCAGCAGGTCGACGGCGTCGGCGGGAGGGATCGCCCGGTCGTAGAGGTCGCCCGACACCACCACGACGTCGACCCCCGCGTCGGCCGCCACGTCGACGACGCGCGCCAGGGCCTGCTGCTGCTCGGCGAGCAGCGACGCACCGTGGAACACCCGCCCCAGGTGCCAGTCGGAGGTGTGCAGGACCTTCACGGTCCCGAGAGTACGGAGGGGGTGTGACAGCGAGGGCGATGGTCGCCCGCCGTGTGACGTCCGCAACCAGCCTTGACCGGCCCCCGGCCGGGCTGGAACCCTGCGGACCCCGATCTACGGAGGCCTCCTTGTTCTCACGTCTCGGCCTTTGGTGCCACGACCGCCGCGTCCTGGTGGTGATCGCATGGATCGTCGGGCTGTTCGTGGTCAACGGGGTCGCCGGAGGCGTCGGCAACGCGTTCCGCGAGGAGTTCAACCTCCCCGACGTCGAGAGCCGCCGCGGCTTCGACGTCATCGACGAGCACTTCTCCGGCCAGGGCGGCGGCATGGGGGCCACCATCGTCTTCCGGGCCGAGCAGGGCGTCGACGACCCCGAGGTCCAGGCGGCGATGGAGGACCTGTTCACCGCGGTC
The DNA here is from genome assembly GCA_012730075.1 of Acidimicrobiales bacterium. Lineage (GTDB taxonomy): Bacteria > Actinomycetota > Acidimicrobiia > Acidimicrobiales > Iamiaceae > Iamia. Next base: position 27,823 of record JAAYBP010000483.1, read on the forward strand.
GCCGGGCTCGACCAGGTCACGACCGTCGTCAGCCCCTACTCCCCCGAGGGCGCGTTCCAGGTGTCGGCGCGCGGCGACCTCGCCGGCCAGGTCGCCTTCGCGCGGCTCGACCTCCCCGAGGACACCGACTTCTCCCAGGGCGTCGAGATCCGGGAGTTCATCCTCGACCACGAACCGGACGTCGACGGCCTGGAGATCGAGCTGGGCGGCGGGCTCCTCGCCGAGTTCGAGGAACCCACCTCGGAGATAATCGGGCTGTCGTTCGCCATCGTCATCTTGATCCTCGCCTTCGGGTCGGTCCTCGCCATGGGCCTCCCGATCGGCGTCGCCCTGTTCGGGATCGGGGCCGGTACCGCGATCATCACCCTGCTCAGCAACGTGCTGAGCGTCCCGGAGTTCGCGTCGTTCCTCGGCGTGATGATCGGCCTCGGCGTCGGCATCGACTACGCCCTGCTGATCGTCACCCGCTACCGCGAGCAGCTCCACGGCGGCCACTCGGTGCGCGAGGCGGTCGGGGTCGCCCTCGACACCGCGGGGCGATCGGTGCTGTTCGCGGGCATGACCGTCGTCATCTCCCTCCTCGGCATGCTGCTCATGGGGGTCGGCTTCGTGCAGGGCCTGTCGCTGTCGGCCGCGTCGGTGGTCGCCCTCACGGTGCTGGCGTCGCTCACCCTGCTCCCGGCGCTGCTCGGGTTCGTCGGCGAGCGCATCGAGGTCACCCGCTGGCGCGGCCTCCTCGCCGCCGGTCTGATCGCGGTGGCCCTGCTCGCCGTCGGCGTCGGGCTCGGGCTGCCCGTCGTCCCCGCGGTCGCCGCCCTCTCCGCCGTCGCGGTGCTGGTGATCGGTCTGTTCGCGCCGGCGCTGAAGCGCGTCGTCCAGCGGTCCGATCCCAAGCCGCGCGACCAGACCCTCGCCTACCGGTGGAGCCGGGTCATCCAGCACCACCCGTGGCTCAGCGCCCTCGGTGCCGGCGGCCTGCTCGTCCTGCTCGCCGTCCCGGTGTCGAGCCTCCACCTCGGGTTCTCCGACGAGGGGAACTTCGCCGAGTCCACCACCACCCGCCGGGCCTACGACCTGCTAACCGAGGGCTTCGGCGCCGGGTTCAACGGCCCGCTGATCGTCGCCGCCGAGCTGCCCGCCGACCACGACCCCACCGCGCTCGAGGCGATCACCGTCGCGATCTCCGACGACGAGGGCATCGACTTCGTCACCCCGGCGATCGTCAGCGACGACGGCGAGGCGGTGCTGTGGCAGGTCATCCCGACGACCGGGCCGCAGGACCGCGCCACCGGCGACACGGTCAACCGGCTCCGCGACGAGGTGCTGCCCGGTCCCGAGGCACAGCTCGGCTCCGAGGTCGCGGTGACCGGGGCCGTCGCGGTCAGCCTCGACTTCAGCAGCTACCTGTCGAGCCGCTACCCGTACTTCTTCGGGGCGGTGCTGCTGCTGTCGTTCCTGCTGCTGATGGCCGTCTTCCGGTCGGTGCTGGTACCGCTCAAGGCGGTGCTGATGAACCTGCTGTCGATCGGCGCGTCCTACGGCGTGGTCGTCGCCCTGTTCCAGTGGGGGTGGCTGAGCACGATCACCGGGGTGCAGCCGGCCCCGATCGAGCCGTGGGCGCCGATGATGCTCTTCGCCATCGTCTTCGGCCTGTCGATGGACTACGAGGTGTTCCTGCTGTCGCGGGTCCGCGAGGAGTGGCACCG
>JAAYBP010000484.1 GCA_012730075.1 Acidimicrobiales bacterium
CACCTCGACCGGGCCGTGGCCGCCGCGGGTCACGCCGGTCGACAGGGCGGTCTGAACCGGCACCACCTCGCCGGGTCCGAGCCGAGCCAGCGCCCGTCCGGGCTGGTCGCGGCCGATGCGGGCGGCGTCGGCGACGTCGATCACGTCCTTGGAGTCGCCCGCGTCCTGCACCCGGAGGGCGATGCGCAGGTTCGTGTTCGCCTTGATGTTCTCGCTGACCGCGCCGCTCGGCCGTTGGGTGGCGAGCACCATGTGCACGCCGAGGCTGCGGCCGCGCTGGGCCACGCCGACCAGCGAGTCGACGAACTCGGGCAGCTCGGACCGCAGGGTGGCGAACTCGTCGATGACGACGACGAGGCGCGGCAGCGTCGGCCGCTCCTCGTCGTCGGGGAGCCGCCGGTAGGCGGGGAGGTCCGGCGCACCGGCGTCGCGCAGCACGCGCTCGCGGTACCGCAGCTCGGCCTCGAGGCACCGCAGCGCCCGCTCGGCGAGGTGCGCGTCGAGGTCGGTGACCAGACCGACGGTGTGGGGGAGGGCCGCGCAGCGGTCGAAGGCGCTGCCGCCCTTGAAGTCGACCAGCACGAAGGTGCAGTGGTCCGGCGAGCTGCCCGCGGCCAGCCCCGCCACGAGCGACCGCAGCAGCTCGGACTTGCCGGCCCCGGTCGTCCCCGCGACCAGGCCGTGGGGACCGTCGCGGACGAGGTCGACCTGGAGCACGCCGTCCTCGGTCACGCCGATCGGGCCGACCAGGTCCGGGTCGCGCCCGCCCGCCGCCCAGCGTTCGGCGATCGCCTCCGGCGCGGGCGGGTCGAGGCCGAGCAGCGGAAGGAGGGCGACGATCGGTGGAAGCCCGGCGCCGGCGACGTCGAGCTCGGGGTCGTCGAAGCGGGCGAGGCCCCGTGCCGCCCGCCGCGCCGTCGCGATCGACACGCCGCCGGCGAGGACGTCCGCGACCCGCTCGCCGGTGCGGACGTGGTGGACCTCGGCGGTGCCGTCGACGTCGCGGATCTCGACGACGGTCGTGCACGCGGCGGGGAGCTGGTCCTCGGTGGCGGCGACGACGATGCCGGCGATCGGCCCGCCGGCCCCGCGCAGCAGCGGGCGGACCGGAGCCCGGCGCCCCTCGGTGAGCGTCTCGTCGTCGACCACGACCAGCGTCGCCGGTCCGACCGTCGGGCCGCCGCCCAGGGAGCGGTCGCCGCGCGCCTCGTGGGCCTCCACCATCGCCCGGCAGACCGCCTCGGCCGCGTCGGGATCGGTCGTGATCAGGCGTCGGCCCGACCCGCCGGGGTCGACGGCGTGCGGCAGCCACTTCGCCCACTCCCAGTCGTCGGCCCGGTCGGGGGCGGTGAGCACGAGGGTCGGCAGGTCGGCGGGACCGTGCAGGACGGTGGCCTGCACCACGAGCGACCGGGTGACGGCGAGGGCGGCGGCGCGGGGTCCGACGACGCCGACGACGCCGCCCTCGGCCAGGTCGACCGCGACCGGCGCCCCGTCGAGCCGGGCGGCGCGTTCGAGCACCTCCCGCACCTCGTCGGTCGGGGTCCGCGATCCGGCGCTCGCGACCGGGGGCGTCCAGCGCTCGGGACCGATGCCGACCCGGAGGCACAGCCAGTCCTGGTGGCCGGGCCGTCGCTCCCAGAGGCGGGTGCTCGGTTCCTCGATGCGACGGAGCAACTCCGCCGGGTCGGGTCGCTCGTCGGCGAGGCGGCGTCGGGCCGCGTCGGCCGCGTCGGCCAGTCCCGCCCGCAGCTCGTCGATCTCCCGCTCGAAGCGGGCCCGGTCCCGCCGTCGGTTCCTGCGGCCCCGCCGCCGACCGTCGATCGCGTGGCCGATCGCCATCAGCGGCGTCAGCACCAGGAACAGCGCGAAGCGGATCTCACCGGTGATGGCGACCATCGCCCCGCCCATGACGAGCGGGGCGAGGATGGTGGTCAACCCGAACGCCGAGCGGCCCTCGCTCTCGGCGCGCGGCGGCTCGGGGAGGGGCAGGTCGGGGGCGGGCTCGGCCGGGGCGGGGCGCGGTGGTCGGTTGAACGGCACGGTCGCTCCGCCGCGCCCGGGGCCGCCCCGGGCGGCGGGCCGGTCGTCGGCCACGACCCGCGCCGCGAGCTGGACGGCGCCGAGCCGGGCGACCGCGCCGGGGTCGAGCAGCCGGGGCTCGGTCGCCGCCGCGCCGCCGACCCAGGTGCCGTTGAGCGACCCGGCGTCGACGACCGTGACGACACCGTCGTCGTCGACGGTGACCTCGGCGTGGCGGGCCGAGACGGTGTCGTGGTCGAGGCGGATCGCGCCCTCGCGCCCGACCGGATGGCGCCCGGGCGTGAGCGGGGTGCGGGCGCCGGCGTCGAGCCCGCCGACGACCGCCAGCTCGAGCCGGTCCGGCCGCGGCCCGTCCGTCCCGGCCGGTGCCGCCGAGCCCCGCGGCACCAACCTCACCGTCGCGCCCGACCGGATCCCCGAGCGGTCGAGCCGCCGGTCGGCGGCGACGACCTCCCCCTCGGCCTCCAGGTCGGCGGCCCCGTCGTCGCGGCCGGTCAGGGCGGCGACCAGGTCGGCGACGGTCGCGTCGGGGTCGTGGACGAGCACGTCGAGCTCGTGCTCGCGGCCACGGTCGGACAGGACGATCTGCATCGCCGGGCCCTTGTACCCCGGCTCCCGGTGCTTTGACCCGCTCCGTCCGCCGTTAGGTTGGCCGCGATGGTCGATCCGGTCGTTCCCGCTGTCGGTCAAGGCGCCCTGCACCTGTTCTGGCGGGTGCCGGGCGAGGGGGTGGTCGACCGGGCCGCGGTGGCCACCGCCGTCGCCTCTGCGCGCGACGACGGCGCCCAGGTCGTGTCGGTCGCCCTCCTCGGCCACAAGGGCGACCTGGCCACGATGGCGCTCGCGCCCGACCTGTGGCGGCTGCGTCGCCTCCAGAGCGAGCTGGCCGCCGCCGGGCTCGACCTCGTCGACTCCTACGTGTCGCTCACCGAGCTGTCGGAGTACGCGCAGGGCGTGCCCGACGAGCTGCGCCAGGCCCGCCTGTGGCCCCAGCTCCCCCCGGAGGGCAAGCCGGCCTGGTGCTTCTACCCGATGTCCAAGCGGCGCTGGGTGGGGGCCAACTGGTTCGCGCTGCCCTACGACGAGCGCAAGGAGCTGATGTACGAGCACGGCGGATCGGGCCGGAAGTTCGCCGGCCGGGTGCTCCAGGTCGTCACCGGCAGCACCGGCGTCGACGACCACGAGTGGGGCGTCACCCTCTTCGCCGAGCGACCCGACGACCTCAAGGAGGTCGTGTACACGCTGCGCTACGACCGGGCCTCCGCCCTCTACGGCGAGTTCGGCACCTTCTACACCGGCATGGTCGCCGAGGTCGACGACGTGCTCGACCGCCTGCTGCCGGGGTAGCGGTGGGCCCCGACCGGGCGGGCGACGTGGCCGCCGGGCTCGTCGTCCGGCCCGCCATCGACGCGGACTGGCCGGCGATCTGGTCGATCTGGCGCCGCGTGGTCGCGACCGGCGACTCCTACGTGTGGGAGGCCGACACGACCGAGGAGGACGCCCGCCGGTACTGGATGCTGCCCCCACCGGCGGAGGTGGTCGTGGCCGAGCTCGACGGGATCGTCGTGGCGACCGCGGACCTCCGGCCCAACCAGGTCGGGCGGGGCGCCCACGTGGCCAACGCCAGCTTCATGGTCGACCCCGACCGCGCCGGCCGGGGCATCGGGCGGACGTTGGCCGAGGCGGTCATCGCGCGGGCTCGGCGGGCCGGGTACCGGGCGATGCAGTTCAACGCCGTCGTCGCCACCAACGCCGCGGCGGTCGCGCTCTGGGAGTCGCTCGGGTTCACCGTCGTGGGACGCGTGCCCGGTGCGTTCCGCCACGACGACCACGGACTGGTGGACCTACTGGTCATGTACCGGGAGCTCTGAGGTCCGCCGCGGGGTAGGCGGGCCCGACCGGCGTGTGAAGGTCACGTGACGATGCCCGGGTGGTCCGAGCCGAGCGCGGCCGCGGGGGCTAGGGTCCGCCCGTCTTGACCGCGAAACTCACACCTTCGAGGCAAGCACGGAGGGCGGGGGCCCTGCTCCTGCTCCTGTGTGGGCTGCTGGCGCTCGACCTGTTCGGCGCGCCGCCCGGCGGGGCCCAGGACGCGCCCGGGGGCGACGAGCCGGCCCAGGACGCCGACGCGCCCCGGTTCCGCGGCACCCTCGAGGACAAGAAGGGCACGCGCACCCGCTCCGACGACGAGCCGGTCGCCGGGGTGGTGATCATCGCCCGCGACGCGAGCGGCGAGCAGGTGGCCGAGACGACCTCGGCCGAGGACGGGTCCTGGGAGCTGGTCCTGCCCGGGCCCGGCACGTTCACCGCCGAGATCGACGCCGACACCCTGCCGAGCGGGTTGGCGCTCACCGAGCGCGATCCCCGGCCGGTGACGGTCAACGCCGGGGAGTCGAAGATCCAGATCTTCGAGCTGGGCGCGCGCACCCGCAACCAGGTGACCACGTTCGACCGGATCCTCCAGCTCAGCTTCGCGGGCGTCCGGTTCGGGTTGATCATCGCGATCACGTCGGTCGGGTTGTCGCTGATCTTCGGTACGACCGGACTCACCAACTTCGCCCACGCCGAGATGGTCACCTTCGGCGGCATCGTCGCCTGGTACGTCAACGTGAGCTGGGGGATGAACTTCATCCTCGCCACCCTGATCGCGGTGGTCGCCGGGGCGATCGCGGCCGGGCTGCTCGAGATCGGGATCTGGCGACGGCTCCGCAACCGGGGCATGGGCCTGGTGGCGATGATGGTCGTGTCGATCGGCCTGTCGATCTTCTTCCGGTACCTCTTCCTGTTCTTCTTCGGCGGCCGTTCCCGCCCGTACTCCGCCTTCCAGAACCAGA
>JAAYBP010000485.1 GCA_012730075.1 Acidimicrobiales bacterium
CACGACCGGCACCGCGTCACCGGCGGCGCCCCGGGCGATCCGGTCGAGCGCGTCGTCGAGCCGGGCGCCGGCGACGGCGGTGGCGGCCAGGTCGGCGTCGCCCCCGGCGATCGCCCGCCGCTCGATCTCGAGGCCCTCCAGCACGTCGCCGACGAGGCGCTCCGCCTCGAACGCGTCGACCTCCCGGCTGAGCGGGCCGGTGTCGGCATCGACCGTGATCGGCGGCAGCGGCCCGACGTCGACCTCGGGCCGCTCGACGTCGGTCGCGGGGGCCGCCACCACGACCTCGCCCGCGCCCAACGGCTCGCGGGCGGGTCGCGACGCGCCCACGATCGCCGCCACCAGCGCCACGGAGGCGACGGCGGCCCCGACCGGGCGGAGGCCGCCGGTCGTGCGACGTCGCAGCCACGCGCCGGTGGCGTCGTCGGGTGAGCCGGGCGCCGGGCACACCCGCTCCAGCACGGGCCGTAGGGCGCAGCCCACCAGCAGCCCGGCGAGGATCGCGACCTTCACCGCGAACTCGGTGCGCTGCGGGGCGGCGAGCGCGGCGGAGGACACCCCGACCACCACCGCGAACAGCGCCTGGGCCACCCGCCCCCGCGGCACGGTGCGCGGGTCGGTGACCATGAACAGCACGAACACCAGCACCTCGGGCGACGTGACCACGATCCACCAGAACGACCAGTCGAGCACCGGACCGACGTGCCACCGGGCCTGCATGGCGTGGCCCGCCGCGGCCACCACGGCGAGGGCGGCGGCCAAGGCGAGCCAGGACCCGGCCGCCACCGCGGTGAGGCTCACCCGGCGGACGAGGGTGAACCCCCCGACGAGGATCACCGCGTAGGCGAGGGCGAGCTCCCACCCCCACGGCGCCCACCAGAGGTCCAGCGGGTTCACCCGGCCGGTGCCGAACAGCAGGAAGCACACGACGAGCCCGATGTTCGACGGGTTGAACAGGTGGCGGTCGCCGACGCGTAGCGCGTACTTGGTGAGCAGCGAGAACGCCGCGCACGACGCGAACAGCCAGCCGCCGCGCGTCGACCACCAGTCGCCGTGCGCGGTGCCGTTGACCCGGAAGATGAACGCCACCCCGTTGCCGGTGAGGAGCGCGCTCGCCGGCCAGGCCAGCGTGCGGTCGCGCGCGAGCGTGATCGGCACCTCGATGGCGGCGCAGGTCAGCAGGCAGATCAGGATCTGGGCGATCGAGATCTCGAAGGCGAAGAACACCTGGCCCAGCAGGTGGAGGGTCATGATCGTGGCGGCCACGTGCATCCTCGGATCGCGCCACGACGGGCCGACGATCCGGATCGGTCGGCCACCGCCGGGCGCCACCGCCTCGGCGACCCCGGCGACCTCGGACGCCTCGGTCCGGGTCACGGACGGGCACTCCCTCTCGGCACGACCACGCTCCGCCTCCCCGTCGCGTGTGCCGACCCTACCCCCCGCCGATCGCGCCCCGGGGCCGGACGACGCCCCGCGGGCCCGACGCCGCGGGCGAGGCGTCGGGGCACCCCCGTTAGGCTCGGGCGATGGAGCCAGGGGGGGATCCGACCGCCCGGGAGCCGGCGCGCCGGCCC
>JAAYBP010000486.1 GCA_012730075.1 Acidimicrobiales bacterium
CCCGGCATCGGCGGCGGGACGGGCGCGCCGTCGGGCGGGGCGGGCAGGAACCCCTCGCGCTCGACGAGGGTCCGCAGGGCGTCGCCGATCAGCGGGTCGGACCGTCCGAGCCCGGCTACCACCGCGTCGCGGGTGGCCGGGTTCGCCAGGCGATCGGTCACGTCCACGAACAGCCGGGACCCGGCCTCGACCATCGCCGCGCCCGCGGTCTCGCGGAACACCGACCGCCCGAGCGTGGTCATGGGGTCGGTCATCATCTGCTGGTGCCCGACCGACACGTAGACGTGGCGGCGCCCGTCGTCGACCTCGGGCACGGGGAACAGCGTGGTGATCGGCCGGCTCTGCACGACGTGGAGCCCGTCGTCGGCCCGGCACCACTCGACGTCCTGCGGGCACCCGAACGTCGCCTCGATCCGGCGTCCGAGCGCGGCGAGGGCGAGCACCTCCTCCGGTGGGAGGACCTGCGCACCCGACGTCGGGACCGCCCGCCCGTCGCGCACCGACCACTCCTCGGGCGTGACCTCCCCGGCCACCAGCGCGTCGCCGAGCCCCGCGACCGCCTCGATGCGAACCACCGTCCGGTCACCGCTCAACGGATCGGCGGTGAACAGCACGCCCGCCGCGGTCGCGGGCACCAGCCGCTGCACGACCACCGCCATGGCGACGTCGCCGCGGCCCACCTCGGACCCATCACCACGGGACGACGGATCGGTGACCGCCCGGTAGGACACGGCCCGCTCCGTGAGGAGCGACGCCCAACAGCGGCGGACCGCGTCGAGCAGCGCCGGGACACCCACCACGCCGAGGAAGGAGTCGTGCTGCCCGGCCGCCGACGCCCCCGGCCGGTCCTCGCCCGTCGCGCTGGAGCGCACGGCGAGCGGCGTCGACGGTCCGAGCCGGTCGACCTCCCTTCCGATCGCGGCCGTCAGCGCGGGCGGGATGGTCGCCGCGGCGACCGCCGCCCGGGCGGCATCCACGTCGGCGGGCAGCGGGCCGACGCACCGGCGGAACGCGGCGGTCGTCACGCAGAAGCCGTCGGGCACCGCCACGCCCTCGATCCGGCTCAGCACCCCGAGCGCCGCTGCCTTCCCCCCGACACGGTCCACGTCCCCCGCACCGACCTCGCCGAGGCGGACCACCGCCTCGCCATCCCCGCCGTCCTCCCGCGCCGTCGGCCCGCCCCGATCCACCGGGTCGTGGCCACCCACCGTGTCGTCGCGTGCCACCGTGCTCTCCCGTACCGTCGCCCCGGCGGGGACCCGCCGGACCGGTAAGGGAGACACGGATCGGTCGTTTGCGGCAAGCCCCCCACCCGGGCGTACCGTGGTGGTGGCGGGGAACGGCGGGTCGACTCAGTCTTCGGTGGCGACGGCCTCGGGGTAGAGGTGGTCGAGCGTGCCGGGCTCGATGCGGCACGTCTGGATGAACGTGTCGACCTCGTCCTCCTGGAGGCGGATCACCCGTCCGAACCGGTAGGCGGGCAGCTGACCGGAGTCGATGAACCGGTACAGCGTGCGGGTGGTGACGCCGAGGCGCTTGGCCGCGTCGCCGGTGCTGAGCCATCGGGGTGCGTCGGTCACGGCGGTCACCCTACCCCCGACGACCCGTCTCCGACACTCTCATGATCTGACGATGCACTCCGCTCCCGCACCGGGCGGGGTCGCCGCGGGGTGGAACCGGCGACGGCCGGACGCCCGGGACGGGACGGGGCCGGGGCGCGGGAGGTTTGGGGGCACGGACCGGGGCGGTACACAGCGCCCACCCTCCCGGGACGGACGACCCGCCCGTGGGCGCGACTGGGACGGGGAGAGGACAGAGTGGCCGCGACGCAGACCCGACCCGCCGGAACCATCGACGGTCCCGCCGGCGCCGCGCCGCCCGGAGGGAGCCACGCCATCGCCCCCCGCCGCGGCCTCCCGGGCGGCCGGGCGGTCGTCGGCGGCCTGCTGGTCGCGGTGGCCGCCGTCGGCATCTTCGCCGCCGCCAGCGGCATCGGCCGGGGCCCGGGCACCCGCTACCTGGTCGCCGCCCGCGACCTCGCGCCCGGGGAGGTGATCGAGGCCGACGACGTAGAGCTGACCACCATCGACCTGCCCGACGGCCTGGCCGGGCGGGCCTTCACCCGCCCCGACCCGGTGATCGGCGCGGTCGTCGTCGGACCGGTCTCGGCCGGCGAGCTGATCCAGGCGGGCGGCCTGGCCGACGGCTCCTCCGGCGACGTCCCGACGTTCTCGATCACGATCGACCGGGCCGACGCCAACGGCGGCGAGCTCCAGCGCGGCGACGAGGTCCAGGTGTTCGTCACCTACGGGTCGGGCGCGTCGGCCACCACCGTCGCGGTCAGCACCGACGCCCGGGTCGTGTCGACCTCGGCCGGAGAGGACACCCTGACCAGCTCGGGCGACATCGTGGTGCGGCTCGCGGTCCCGGCCGCCGACGAACGCTCCGCCATCATCAACGCGACGGTCGCGGGGCGCATCACGCTCGTCCGCACCACCGGCGGATCCGACGTGGAGGCGACGCCCCGCTTCACCCCCGACGTCGACGGCGACGGCCCGGCCGACGACACCGACGACACCGGCGAAGCCGACGGGAGCGACGCCGCGGACGACGACGGCTCCGGCGGGGGCACGACCTCGCCGACGACCGGCGGCGGCTGATGGCGTCGGAGCGCTACGTCGTCCTCGGCCTCGGCACCGCCCGCACGCCCTGGTTCACCGAGGTCGCCCGCTGGGCGACGGTCGGTTCGATCCCCGCCGAGTTCGTGAAGTGCATCTCGCCGGAGGAGATGCGGGTGCGCCTGGCCAGCGGCCGCCCGTTCAGCGCGGTGCTCGTCGACGCCACGACCGGCGCGATCGACCGCGACCTGATCGACTCGGCCGCCCGGCACCAGGCGCGGGTCCTAGTGGTCGACGGGTCGGCACCCGTCGCCGGCCCCGACTGGCTCGGCCTCGGCGCGGCCGCCGTGCTGCCGCCCGACCTGCGCCGCGAGCAGCTGCTCGACGCCCTCGCCGAGCACTGCCGCCTGATCGGGGCGGCCGCCGACCTGCCGGCCGATCCGGTCGACGAGGCCACCCCCGAACTCGGCCTGGGCCTCGGCCGGCTGGTCGCGGTCACCGGTGCGGGCGGCGTCGGCAGCTCGACGATCGCCATGGCCACCGCCCAGGCCGTCGCCGGGACGGCGGGTCGCGCCCTGCTCGCCGACCTGTGCCTCGACGCCGACCTGGCGATGCTCCACGACGCCCGCGACGTCGTGCCGGGCCTCCAGGAGCTGGTCGACGCTCACCGCAGCGCCCGCCCGTCGCGGGAGGAGGTCCACTCGCTCACCTTCGACGTGGTCAACCGGGGCTACAACCTCTTGCTCGGCCTGCGCCGCCACCGCGACTGGACGGTGCTGAAGCCGCGCACGTTCGAGTCGGCCCTGACCGGGCTGCTCGCCTCGTTCGACGTGGTGGTCGCCGACGTCGACGACGACCTCGAGGGCGAGGCGCAGTGCGGGTCGATCGACGTCGAGGAGCGCAACGTGATGGCACGCACCGCCACCACCCGGGCCGACGTGGTCGTCGCCGTAGGCGGCCCCGGCCTCAAGGGCCTGCACGGGCTGGTCCGCACGATCAACCGCCTGCGCGAGCACGGGGTGGCGCCCGGCCGGATCCTCGCCGTGGTCAACCGGGCGCCGAAGGCGGTCCGCCTGCGCAGCGACCTGGCCCGGGCGTTCGCCGACCTCACCGGCGCGCGGACCGGCGGGCCGGCCGTGATCGGCCCGATCCACCTGCCGGAGCGACGCGGTCTCGACGAGCTGCTCCGCGACGGGGCCCGCCTGCCCCAGTCGATGACCTCCCCGCTCGTCGGCGCGCTCGGCCCGATGCTCGGCGCCGCCGCCCTGCCGACCGGCCCCGTGCCGCAGCCGGTGCCGATCGCCCCCGGATCGCTCGGGGTGTGGGCCGAGGAGGGGATGGCGCCGTCGTGAGCGGGGAGGCGCGGTGAGCGACCTGGAGGTCAGCCCGCTCGAGGAGATCGAGCGGGCGGTGCTCGACCGGGCGACGTCGATCGCGCTCGACATGGGCGGCGCCGACGGCAACGCCCACCTGCGGTCCCTGATCGAGGAGGAGGTCGCCCGCTGGTCGATCGACCACAAGCGCGGGCTGCGGGCCTTCGACCTCGCCGACCCGGGCGCGGTCGTCGAGCGCGCCTACCGGAACCTGTGCGGCTACGGACCGCTGACCGCCCTGCTCGAGGACGACGACGTGTGGGAGGTGATGATCAACGCCCCCGACGAGATCTTCGTCAAGCGCCACACCGGCCCGTCCGGCTACCACGACGAGGTCTTCCACGACGACGCCCACGTGGTGCGCACCCTCACCAAGATCATCGACGACGCGTCGGGCGCGCACCGCAAGCTCGATCCCGCCGAGGGCCTCCAGGACGCGCAGCTCGACAACGGCGCCCGCCTGCACATCGTCCACCAGGACATCGCCCGCGGCGGGCACGTGATGGTGAACATCCGGAAGTTCACCGGGGTCGTGTTCCGCAACCTCGATCAGCTCGTCGACCGCGACATGCTCTCGCGGCCGGTGGCGGCGTTCCTGAAGGCGGCGGTGCGGTCCGGCGCGTCGGTCGTGTTCGCGGGGGCACCGGGCTCGGGGAAGACCACGATGCTGTCGTGCTGCGCGGCGGAGCTCGATCCCCGCCTGAGGGTGGTGACCGCGGAGGAGGTCTTCGAGGTCGACATCCCGCTGCCGAACGTCGCGTCGATGCAGACGCGGGCGGCCCGCCCCGAGCGCGCCGCGGTCGACCTGCGCCGCCTGGTCGCCGGGTTCCTCCGCATGGCGCCCGACGTGGCGATCGTCGGCGAGGTGCGCGACCGCGAGGCGCTGCCCCTGCTCCTCACGCTGTCGTCGGGCGTGAAGGGGTTCACCACGATCCACGCCGGATCGGCCCGCCAGGCGCTGTCCCGACTGAGGTTCGTGTGCCAGCTCTCCGACAACGACCTGCCGATCGGCGCACTCAACAGCCTCGTCACCGAGGCGATCGACGTCGTCGTGCACTGCGCCCGCACACCGGCCGGCCCCCGCGTCACCGAGGTCATCGCGGTCGAGGACCTCTCCGCCAGCCCCGACGGCACCGCCTTCACCGTCACCGAGGTCTTCCGGCGCGAGGGCGTCGGCGCCGAACTCACGTGGACGGGCCAGATCCCCCAGCG
>JAAYBP010000487.1 GCA_012730075.1 Acidimicrobiales bacterium
CTCGAGGAAGGCGAGCACCGGAACGCCGTCGGGCACCTCGGCGGCGATCACGCTCGCGGCGGGCACACCGGTCTCGTCGGCGACCAGCACGAACGACGTGGTGTCGGCCGGCGGGTCGTACGCCGTGCGCGGCCCCCAGAGGGCGGCGTGGTCACCGATCTGTGCCCGCCCGACCCACGCCGAGGCGGGACCGGTGTCGCCGTGGGTCATCAGGTGCATCACCAGCTCCCGGGCCTCGGGCCGCCACTCGACGAGCGTGTAGTAGCCGCCGACCGGCCGCACGTCGTCGGCCATGGCGAAGTAGGCGGTCCAGGTGAAGTCGTGCCCGATGCCCAGCTCGGTCCGCCCGGGCGGCGCGACCAGCATGTACAGGAAGGTGTCGGGGCCGACCGGCTCGAAGTCGGCCAGATCGTCGCCGGCGAAGGTGATCCGCCGCATGTGGTGGTGGACGTCCTCCACCGCGGTCACGCGGGTGAGGAAGGTCCGGAGCGCGTCGATGTCCTCGGCCACCGCGCCACCCTATACGCGGCTGTTAGGCGAGCCTTACGAGTGGGTCGCCGACCCGTCGGCTACGGGTGGGGTCGCTACTCGGTGGGGCCGGCCTCGGCCAGCTCGACCTCGGCGGTGGGCTCGAAGCCCTCGATGGCCCGGAACACGATCTCGAGCTTGCCGTCGTTGTCCTCGTCGGGCTCGGCGTCGACCACGATGATCTGACCGGCGCGGAACTCCTTGTAGAGGAGCTTCTCCGACACCGGGTCCTCGACGAAGCGCTGGATGGCCCGGCGGAGCGGACGGGCGCCGAGGGTCGGGTCGTAGCCCCGGTCGACCAGCAGCAGCTTGGCGGCCTCGGTGAGCTCGAGCCCGATGCCCTGGCCCTCGAGCTGGACCTGGGTGCGCTTGATCATGAGGTCGACGATCGTCGTGACCTCCTGCTTCGACAGCTCGTGGAAGACGACGGTCTCGTCGATGCGGTTCAGGAACTCGGGCCGGAAGTGCTCCTTGAGCGCCTCGTTGACCTTCTCCTTCATCTTCTCGTACGTGACCGCCTCGTCGGTCTTGCCGAAGCCGACGTTCGCCTTGCGCAGGTCGCGGGTGCCGAGGTTGGACGTCATGATCAGCACGGTGTTGCGGAAGTCGACCGAGCGGCCCTGGCTGTCGGTGAGCCGGCCCTCCTCGAGGATCTGCAGCAGCGTGTTGAACACGTCGGGGTGGGCCTTCTCGATCTCGTCGAAGAGGACCACGCTGAACGGCTTGCGGCGGACCGCCTCGGTGAGCTGGCCGCCCTCCTCGTAGCCGACGTAGCCGGGGGGCGAGCCCACGAGCCGGCTGACGGTGTGCTTCTCCATGTACTCCGACATGTCGAGGCTGATCAGGCTCTGCTCGTCGCCGAACAGGAACTCCGACAGCGTCTTGGCCAGCTCGGTCTTCCCGACGCCGGACGGGCCGAGGAAGATGAAGCTGCCCGACGGGCGCTTCGGGTCCTTCAGGCCGGCCCGGGTACGGCGGATCGCCTGGCTGACCGCCTTGATCGCCTGCTCCTGGCCGATGACCCGCTTGTGGAGCTCGTCCTCCATGTTGAGGAGCTTCTTGGTCTCCTCCTCGGTGAGCTTGTACACGGGGATGCCGGTCCAGATCGACAGGACCTCGGCGATGGCCTCCTCGTCGACCTCGTCGAAGAGGTCGACGCCGGACGCCTTGATCTCGGCCTCCTTGGCCTCCTTCTGGGCGAGGAGCTCCTTCTCCTCGTCGCGGAGACGGCCGGCCTCCTCGAAGCGCTGGGCCTCGACGGCCTCCTTCTTGCGCTTGACGACGTCGGCGAGCTGGTTCTCGAGCTCCTTGTAGTCGGGCGGCGTCTGCATGCGCTTGATGCGCAGGCGGCTGCCCGCCTCGTCGATGAGGTCGATCGCCTTGTCGGGGAGGTGGCGGTCGGAGATGTAGCGGTCGGCGAGGTTGGCCGCGGCGACGAGCGCCTGATCGGTGATCGTGACCCGGTGGTGCTCCTCGTAGCGGTCGCGGAGGCCCTTCAGGATCTCGATCGTGTGGGCGACGGTGGGCTCCTCGACCTTGATCGGCTGGAAGCGGCGCTCGAGGGCGGCGTCCTTCTCGAGGTGCTTGCGGTACTCGTCGATCGTGGTGGCGCCGATGGTCTGGAGCTCGCCGCGGGCCAGCATCGGCTTGAGGATGCTGGCGGCGTCGATCGCGCCCTCGGCGGCGCCCGCCCCGACGAGCGTGTGGATCTCGTCGATGAAGAGGATGATGTCGCCGCGGGTGCGGATCTCCTTCAGCACCTTCTTGAGGCGCTCCTCGAAGTCGCCGCGGTAGCGGGAGCCGGCGACGAGGGCGCCGAGGTCGAGGGTGTAGAGCTGCTTGTCGGTGATCGTCTCGGGGACGTCGCCGGCGGCGATCGACTGGGCGAGGCCCTCGACGATGGCGGTCTTGCCGACGCCGGGCTCGCCGATCAGCACCGGGTTGTTCTTGGTGCGGCGGCTGAGGACCTGCATGACCCGCTCGGCCTCACGGGAGCGTCCGATGACCGGATCGAGCTTCTTCTCGCGTGCGAGCTGGGTGAGGTTGCGGCCGAACTGGTCGAGCACGAGCGAGCCCGACGGCGACGCCTCGCCGGAACCGCCGGCCGTGGCGCCCGCCTTCTCCTGGCCGCTGCCGCCCGACGAACCGCCGGGACCGGAGTAGCCGGAGAGGAGCTGGATGACCTGCTGGCGCACGCGGGACAGGTCGGCGCCCAGCTTCACGAGGACCTGGGCGGCGACGCCCTCGCCCTCGCGGATCAGGCCGAGGAGGATGTGCTCGGTGCCGATGTAGTTGTGGCCGAGCTGGAGGGCCTCGCGGAGGCTCAGCTCGAGGACCTTCTTGGCGCGGGGGGTGAACGGGATGTGGCCGCTCGGCGACTGGGTGCCCTGGCCGATGATCTCCTCGACCTGCTTGCGGACCGCCTCGAGCGAGATGCCGAGCGATTCGAGGGCCTTGGCGGCAACGCCCTCGCCCTCGTGGATCAGCCCCAGCAGGATGTGCTCGGTGCCGATGTAGTTGTGGTTGAGCAGGCGCGCTTCCTCCTGCGCCAGCACGACCACTCGTCGGGCCCGGTCGGTGAAGCGTTCGAACACCTGTTGCCTCCCTCGCCGGGGCTCGGTCCGCCCCGTGCAGGATTCGTGGGGTGAGCCTACCGTCCCCCTCCACCATCCCGGCCCCCAGGGACGGTGGAGGGGGTGGTATGGCCTCCCCCGAGGCCCCTCCCGTACCTCGATGATCGGCGCGTCGGGGCGGTTCCGACATGGGCCGACCGGCTCAACTTC
>JAAYBP010000080.1 GCA_012730075.1 Acidimicrobiales bacterium
CCACTCGAACGCGAGGGGCGGGGACGAAAAGTGGATCGGAGGACCGGTGTTGCGCTCTGGTCCTCGAAGAGCGTGCCGACCACCCTACACGAACACATGTACCCAACGCAACCCGGCGGGACGAAATCTCGCGTCCCCCGCACCGCAGGGGTCGCGGACCGTGCCGTGGGAGGGCGCGACGGTGCGGTTAGGGTGCCGCGCAGGCCCCGCGCCACCCCGGCGGGGGGCGCCGGACCGCCCGGGGAGGTGGGACCCGTCGACCAGCGAACGGAACCCGAGAACCACGGCGAGGACGTCGAGGCCCTGCGCGAGCAGGCCGCCGCGCTCGAGGAGGAGGTCATCGCCCTCCGGCGTCGCCTCCAGGAGGCGCCCAAGCGGGTGCGCACCCTCGAGGAACGGCTCCTGGAGACCAAGGGCCAGCTCGCCCACGCCGTCAGCCAGAACGAGAAGCTCGCGTACACCCTCCGCGAGGCACGCGACCAGATCGCCGCGCTGCGCGACGAGGTCGACAAGCTGACCCAGCCGCCGTCGGCCTACGGCTCGGTCGTCGGGCTCAACGACGACGGCACCGCCGACGTGATGTCCGGCGGCCGCAAGATGCGCGTCGCGGTGCTGCCCGAGGTCGAGGAGGGCCTCGAGCGCGGCGCCGAGGTGGTGCTGAACGAGTCCTTCACGGTCGTGCTCGCCCGCGCCGCCGACGGCACCGGCGAGATGGTGACGCTGAAGGAGCTGATCGACGGCGGCGACCGGGCGATCGTCGTGGGGCGCGCCGACGAGGAGCGCGTCTGCGAGGTCGCCGCGTCGCTGCGCGGCCAGCCGCTCCGGTCGGGCGACGCGCTCCGCATGGACCCGCGCTCGGGGCTCCTGCTCGAGCGCCTGCCCCGGCCCGAGGTCGAGGAGCTCGTGCTCGAGGAGGTGCCCGACATCTCCTACGCCGACGTCGGCGGCCTCGACGGCCAGATCGAGCAGATCGCCGACGCGGTCGAGCTGCCGTTCCTGCACGCCGACCTGTTCGCCGAGCACCAGCTCCCCGCGCCCAAGGGCATCCTCCTCTACGGCCCGCCGGGGTGCGGCAAGACGCTCATCGCCAAGGCGGTCGCCAGCTCGCTGGCCCGCAAGGTCGCGGAGGCCTCCGGCGACGAGGAGGCGCGCAGCTACTTCCTCAACATCAAGGGCCCCGAGCTGCTCAACAAGTACGTCGGCGAGACCGAGCGCCAGATCCGCCTCGTGTTCCAGCGGGCCCGCGAGAAGTCGGAGGAGGGCTGGCCGGTCATCGTCTTCTTCGACGAGATGGACTCCATGTTCCGCACCCGCGGCACCGGCATCTCCTCCGACATGGAGTCGACGATCGTGCCCCAGCTCCTCGCCGAGATCGACGGCGTCGAGACCCTGCGGAACGTGATCGTCATCGGCGCGTCCAACCGCGAGGACCTGATCGACCCGGCGATCCTGCGGCCCGGCCGGCTCGACGTGAAGATCAAGATCGAGCGGCCCGACGCCGAGGCGGCCGCCCAGATCTTCTCCCGGTACCTCACCCGCGACCTCCCGCTGTCGGAGCGCGAGGTCACCGAGCTGGGCGGCGGCGATCGTGACAAGTGCGTGCAGGCGATGATCGAGGTGACCGTCGCCGAGATGTACCGCGCCGACCAGGCCAACGAGTTCCTGGAGATCACGTACCAGAACGGCGACAAGGAGATCATGCACTTCAAGGACTTCTCGTCCGGGGCCATGATCGAGAACATCGTCCGGCGGGCCAAGAAGCTGGCCATCAAGCGCTACCTCGGCGGCGGCGACAAGGGCATCTGCACCGAGGACCTCGTCGCCTCGATCCACCAGGAGTACAAGGAGCACGAGGACCTGCCGAACACGACCAACCCCGACGACTGGGCGAAGATCTCGGGCAAGAAGGGCGAGCGCATCGTCTACGTCCGCACGATCGTCAACCACGACGCCGACGACGGGGGCGAGGGCGTCGCGGGCGGCCGGTCGATCGAGCGGGTGGCGACCGGGCAGTACCTCTAGTCCCTCTGACCGCGGCGGCGGGGAACCCATGGCCATCACCAAGATCTGCGGCATCGAGACCGAGTACGGCGTGGTCCAGCGGGGCGTCGCCGAGTCGAACCCGGTCACCGCGTCGAGCCTGCTGATCAACGCCTACGTGTCGGGGCTCGCCGTCCCCGCCGCGGCGGGCGGTCCGTCGGTCCGGTGGGACTTCGAGGACGAGTCGCCCGGCCGCGACGCCCGCGGGGCCGCACCGCCCGACGCCTCACCGCCCGACGTCGAGACCCACCTCGTCAACGCGGTGCTGACCAACGGGGCCCGGTTCTACGTCGACCACGCCCACCCGGAGCTGTCGACGCCCGAGTGCGCCGATGCCCGATCGGTCGTGGTCTTCGACCGGGCCGCCGAGGTCATCCTCGAGCGGGCGATGGCCGCCGCCGACCGGGTGCTGCCGGCGGGGCAGGAGATCGTCGTCCACAAGAACAACTCCGACGGCAAGGGCAACTCCTACGGCTGCCACGAGAACTACCTCATGGACCGCTCGGTGCCGTTCGGGCGCATCGTCGTGGCGGCGACGACCCACTTCGTCACCCGTCAGGTGTTCACCGGCGCCGGCAAGGTCGGCGTCGAGGCGAGCGGGCTCACGGCCGCGGACGTGCCGTACCAGCTCAGCCAGCGGGCCGACTTCTTCGAGGCCGAGGTCGGTCTGGAGACCACGCTCAAGCGGCCGATCGTGAACACCCGCGACGAGCCCCACGCCGACGCCCAGCGCTACCGGCGACTGCACGTCATCGCCGGCGACGCCAACCTGGCCGAGGTGGCGACCCTCCTGAAGGTCGGCACCACCGCCATCGTCCTGGCGATGGTCGAGGACGACGCCTTCGACCGGTCCCTGGCGATCCGCAACCCGGTGCAGGCGGTGCGCGCGGTGTCGCACGACCCGAGCCTGCGCCGCACGATCGAGGTCGGCGACGGCGTGACGATGACCGCCCTGGAGATCCAGTTCGAGCTGCTGCGCCAGGCCCGCAAGTGGGCCGACGAGCGCGGCCTGGAGTCGGTCGGCGAGGACGTGGGCGGCGACGTGCTGCGCCGGTGGGAGGAGGTCCTCACCGGGCTGGAGGCCGACCCCGACCGCGTCGCCGGGCAGGTCGACTGGGTCGCGAAGCGCCGCCTGATCGACGGGTGGCGCGCCCGGCACGACGCCGAGATGGGCGATCCGCGGGTCGCCGCCATCGCCCTCCAGTACCACGATCTGCGTCCCGAGCGATCGCTGGCCCGGCGCGCCGGGCTCGAGCGCATCACCACCGACCACGAGGTCCAGCGGGCCGTCACCGAGCCGCCCGTCGACACCCGGGCGTACTTCCGGGGGCGCTGCCTGGCGAAGTTCGGGGAGAGCATCGTCGCCGCCAACTGGGATTCCCTGGTGTTCGACATCGGCCGCGAGCCCCTACGCCGGGTGCCGATGATGGAACCGTCCCGTGGGACCGAGGCCCATGTCGGTAGGTTGTTGGACGAGTGCTCCACCCCGGCCGAACTGGTCGAGCGATTGTCGTCCTGACGGGGTGGGCCGACCACACGGAGATCGACATGCCCGAACGGGAGCAGAAGAAGCGCACCGCCCCCCAGCGTGAGGCCGACGACGTGGCCGAGGTCACCGACGCGCCCCAGGCGAGCGAGCGGGGCGAGGAGATCAAGGCGGACATCGACGACCTCCTCGACGAGATCGACGAGGTCCTCGAGACCAACGCCGAGGACTTCGTCCGGTCCTACGTCCAGAAGGGCGGCCAGTAGGCCGGCGGCCGGCCATCCCGACGTGACCGGCTCGCCCGCGACCGCGCGGTAGCGTCCCGCGGCCGACCACTGAGGAGCCGCCCCCGATGCCCACCCCCCAGGCGTTCGCCGCCATCAGCTTCCCCGACGGGTTCCGGGCCACCGAGTTCGCCACGTCGCTCGCCCGCCTCGAGTCCCAGGGCCACATCCTGGTCCGGGACGCGGTCTTCGTGATCAAGGACACCTCCGGCAAGACCTACGTCCGGGAGACCACCGACCTCCAGGTCGGATCGACCGCGCTCGGCGGTGGCCTGTGGAGCGGCCTGTTCGGGCTCCTGCTCGGCGGCCCCGTCGGGCTGCTGGTCGGTGGGGCGGTCGGCGCCGGGGCGGGCGCGCTCACGGCCAAGGCGATCGACCTCGGCGTGCCGGACGCGACGGTCGACCAGATCAAGGAGATCGTCGCCCCGGGCACCACCACCGTCGCCGTGCTGGCCAGCCACATCGACCGCGACGCCGTCCTCGAGGAGCTGAAGCGGTTCGAGGGCGCCGAGTACGTGTGGGGCACCCTCGACGCCGACGCCGTCACCGAGGTCCAGCAGGCCCTCGGCGAGTAGCCCGTCCGCCGGTCCGCCTCCCGGGTCGGGCGCGGCGGCGTGGGGGAGCGGGGCGCGCCGCTAGGGTCAGCGACCGTGACGTTGCCCCGTTTCACGGCCCACGACGATCCCGGGCCCGACTTCGCCGGCCTGGTCCGCCGGGTCGGCCTCACGCCCGCCCTGCCCGGCGGCGACCTGCCCAGCGGCCTGACCGTCCCCCACGGCACCACGGTCGTCGCGGTCCGCTACGCCGACGGCGTGGTGATGGCCGGCGACCGGCGGGCCACCTCGGGCCACCTGATCAGCCACCGCACGATCGAGAAGGTCTTCCCCGCCGACCGCTACTCCGGCATCGCCATCGCGGGCGCCGCCGGGCCGGCGGTCGAGATGGTCACCCTCTTCCAGCTCCAGCTCGAGCACTACGAGAAGGTCGAGGGCTCGCACCTCTCGCTCGAGGGCAAGGCCAACCAGCTCAGCCAGATGGTGCGCAACCACCTGCCCGCGGCGATGCAGGGGCTCGCCGTCGTGCCCCTCTTCGCCGGGTACGACACCGCCCGCGGCATCGGTCGGCTGTTCGAGTACGACGTCACCGGCGGCCGCTACGAGGAGCAGGACTTCGCCGCGTCGGGCTCCGGGATGCTCCACGCCGGCACGGTCGTCAAGCTCGGCTACCGACCCGAGCTCGCCCGCGACGCGGTGGTCGACCTCGTGCTGCGGGCGCTCTGGACCGCCGCCGACGAGGACAGCGCCACCGGCGGGCCCGACGCCCTCCGCGGGATCTGGCCGGTCATCGCCACCATCACCGCCTCGGGCTACCAGCGGGTGCCCGACGACGAGCTGGCCGAGCGCTTCGAGGCGCTGATCGAGGAGATCCGCGCCGCCCGCAGCACCTCGGGGCCCGCCGGGGGAACGCTGCCCGGAGGCGAGGCCCGGTGAGCCGGCTCCACTCGGCGAGCGCGACGAGCCCGACCGTTCCGACCGCCCGCTTCACCAGGAGGCACGACCGATGAGCATGCCGTTCTACGTCGCCCCCGAGCAGGTGATGAAGGACCGCGCGGACTACGCGCGGAAGGGAATCGCCCGCGGGCGGAGCCTGGTGGCCGGCGTCAGCGCCGACGGCATCGTCCTCGTCGCCGAGAACCCGTCGGCGACGCTGCGCAAGATCAGCGAGATCTACGACCGCATCGCCTTCGCCGGGGTCGGTCGCTACAACGAGTTCGACCAGCTGCGCGTGGCCGGGGTCCGCCACGCGGACCTGAAGGGCTACTCCTACAGCCGTGAGGACGTCGACGCGCGGAGCCTCGCCAACGCCTACGCCCAGGCGCTCGGCCAGGTCTTCACCCACGAGATGAAGCCCCTCGAGGTCGAGATCCTCGTCGCCGAGGTCGGCCCCGACGCCGCCGACGACCAGCTCTTCCACATCCTCTACGACGGCACGGTCATCGACGAGCCGCTCCGCGCGGTGCTCGGCGGCGACGCGGAGGCCCTCGGCGAGCGCTTCGAGGCCGACCACGATCCCGCCGCCGACGCCGCCACCGTCCTGCGGGTGGCCATCCGCGCCCTGGCCGGTCCCGACCGGACGCTCTCCGCCGGGGAGATCGAGGCGGCGATGCTCGAGCGCAACGGCGACCGGCGCACGTTCCGCCGGCTGACCGACGACGAGATCGCCGCCGCGATCGACCCGACCGACGGTGCCTCGGACGATGCGGACTCGGCTGACCCGGCCGACGCCCCGCAAGCCGACTCGGACTCGGCGGACGACTCGGAGGATCCAGCCACCGGTCCCGAGGTCGCCGGCGATCCGGCCGACGTGGTCGATGCCGTGCTGGAGGAGCCCGACGGGGACGCCGCCGGCGGTGACGGCGAACCCGCCGGCTGACGACCGGACCTTCCGCCGGCGCCGGATCCTCCGCGACGCGCTGACCATCGGCGCGGTCACCGGCGCCTACGGCGTCTCCTTCGGCGCGGTGGCGGTGGCCGCGGGGCTCACCGTCGCCCAAGCCGCGGTGCTCAGCCTGGCGATGTTCACCGGCGGGTCGCAGTTCGCCATGGTCGGGACGATCGCGGGCGGCGCATCGCCGTGGGCGGGGGCCGCTACCGCCGTCCTGCTCGGGGTGCGCAACGCCTTCTACGGCCTGGAGCTGAAGCCGGTGCTCGGCGCCCGCGGCGCCAGGCGGATCGGCGCCGCCCACCTCGTGATCGACGAGAGCGCGGCGATGGGCTCGGTGCCGGGGCCGGTCGAGGACCGGCGCCTCGGGTTCTGGGCCACCGGCCTCGCCGTGTTCGTCGGCTGGAACGTCATGACCCTGGTCGGCGCGGTGGGGGCATCCGCGCTCGACGACCCCGGCGTGCTCGGCCTCGACGTCGCCGGGCCCGCCGCGTTCGTCGCGCTGCTCGCGCCGCGGCTGGTCGACCGGGAGCGGTGGGCGGTCGCCGTGGTCGCGGCGTTGGTCGCGGTCGGTGCCGCCCCGCTCGTCCCCGCCGGGGTGCCGGTGCTGATCGCGGCGGCGGTCGCGGTCGTCGTCGGCTGGCGGCCCTCGGCCGACGGATCCGACGGGACCGAGCGACCCGACGGCTCGGGCGGCTCCGACGGGCCGCGGTCGTCGGGTGGGGGAGCGACGCCGGGGGATGAGCGGTGATCTGGCCGGCGGTCCTCGTCGGCGCGGCGGCCTGCTACGCCCTCAAGCTCGTCGGGGTGTCGGTGCCCGACCGGGTCCTGGCCGAACCCCGGGTGCAGCGCATCGCCGGGCTGCTCCCCGTCGCCCTGCTCGCCGCCCTGATCGGGCTCCAGACCCTCACGCTGGGCGAGTCGATCGTCCTCGACGCCCGGGTGCCCGGGGTGGCGGTGGCGATCGTCGCCCGGTGGCGGCGGGCCCCGTTCCTCATCGTGGTCGGCCTCGCGTGCGCCACGACCGCCCTGGTGCGCGCCCTCGCCTGAGGCCCGCGACGGGCCGCGACACGGGCACCGGGGGCGCGCGGGGGTGCGGCGCCGCGTCCCGGACCCGCCGATAGGGTGCGGGCGATGGAGCGCCGCATCTACGGGCTCGAGAACGAGTACGGCGTCACCTGCGTATCGCGCGGCCAGCGGCGGCTCAGCCCCGACGAGGTCGCTCGCTACCTGTTCCGGCGGGTCGTGTCGTGGGGACGGTCGTCGAACGTGTTCCTCGCCAACGGCGCCCGCCTGTACCTCGACGTCGGGAGCCACCCCGAGTACGCCACGCCGGAGTGCGACTCGGTCCACGAGGTCGTCGTCCACGACAAGGCGGGGGAGCGGATCCTCGAGCAGCTCGTCGGCAGCGCCGAGTCGCGGCTGCGCGACGAGGGCATCCGCGGCGACATCTACCTGTTCAAGAACAACACCGACTCGGCGGGCAACTCCTACGGCTGCCACGAGAACTACCTCACCAGCCGGCGCGACGACCTGGGCCACTACGCCGAGGTGCTGATCCCGTTCCTGGTGTCGCGGCAGATCTACGCCGGCGCCGGCAAGGTGATGCACACGTCGCGGGGCGCCCAGTACTCGATCTCCCAGCGGGCCGAGCACATCTGGGAGGGCGTGTCGTCGGCGACCACCCGAAGCCGCCCGATCATCAACACCCGCGACGAGCCCCACGCCGACGCCGAGCGGTACCGCCGCCTCCACGTCATCGTCGGCGACTCCAACATGAGCGAGTACGCCACGTTCCTCAAGGTCGGGGCGGCCAGCATCATGCTGCGGATGCTCGAGGACCCCAACGTGGTCCTGCGGGACATGACGCTCGACAACCCGATCCGGGCGATCCGTGAGATCAGCCACGACGTCACCTGCCGCACGCCGGTGAAGCTGGCGAACGGGCGCGAGGTCAGCGCCCTCGACATCCAGTCGGAGTACCTCGAGCGGGCTCTGCGCTACGCCCAGTCCCGGTCGCTACAGGCGTTCGAGCAGCGGGCGCTGGAGATGTGGGAGCACTGCCTGAAGGGGCTGGAGTCCGATCCCTTCACGCTCGACCGCGAGGTCGACTGGGTGATCAAGCACCGGTTGATCGAGGCGTACCGCGAGCGCCACGGGCTGTCGCTGTCGAACCCTCGAATCGCCCTGCTCGACCTCCAGTACCACGACATCAGCCGCGAGCGGGGGCTGTTCCACCGGATGCAGGCCAAGGGCCTCGTCGAGCGGACCTGCACCGACGCGGAGATCGAGGAGGCGATCGAGACGCCGCCGCAGACCACCCGCGCCCGCCTGCGCGGCGAGTTCATCCGCACCGCGAAGGAGAAGCGGCGCGACTACACGGTCGACTGGGTCCACCTGAAGCTGAACGACCAGGCCCAGCGCACCGTCCTCTGCAAGGACCCGTTCAAGGCCCACGACGACCGCGTCGAGCGCCTGATCGCCTCCCTCTGACCTCTCCGATCCCGCTCTGGCAATCCTGGTCCCCCGTACGGGGGGAGGAGGGTTGCCAAAGCGGGGGATCGGGGGTCTGGCACACTGCGGCGATGCCCGCCTTCCGCACGGTCGTCGTCACCGAGGTGCTGAGCGAGCGACCGGGGCTCACCCGCGTGGCCGTGCGCCGGCCCGACGACTCGCGCGACGACGCGCCCGAGGCTGAGCCGGCCGTGGAGCGGGCGTACGCGCTGACCGACGTGATCGGGCCGGTGGGGGTCGGCGACCGGGTGGTCGTCAACACCACGGCGGTCGACCTCGCCCTCGGCACCGGGGGCTGGCACGTCGTCCACTGGAACCTGAACCGGGGCGACTGGACCGGCGCCGGCGGCGGCCACGTGATGAAGGTCCGCTACACCAGCCTCCAGGCCGACACGGGCGTGGCCGAGGAGCACGACCCCGACATCCCGACCGACCTGGGCGGCGTGCCGGTCGTGGCGTGCAGCCTGCACAGCCAGGTCGGCGTGGTGGCGGCCACCATCGCGGACCTCGCCGCCGACCTGCGGGTCGCGTACGTGATGACCGACGGGGGAGCCCTCCCGATGGCGCTCTCCGACCTGGTGGCCGACCTGCGCGCCCGCGGTCTGCTGGTCGGGACGGTGACCACCGGCCACGCCTTCGGCGGTGACCGGGAGGCCGTGTCGATCCCGTCGGGACTCACGGTCGCCCGCCACGAGTGGGACGCCCAGGTGATCGTGGCCGGCATGGGCCCGGGCGTGGTGGGCACCGGCTCCCGACTGGGGTTCTCCGGGCTCGACCAGGCGACGATCCTCGACTCGACGGCGTGGCTCGGCGGGCGCCCGGTCGCCTGCCTCCGCGCGTCGGACGGTGACGCCCGGGAGCGCCACCGCGGCGTCAGCCACCACACGACGACCGTGCTCGACGCCACCCGGTCGGGCGTCGACGTCGTGGTGCCCGACGGGCTCGATCCCGGGGCGGTGCCCGGGCGCCACCGCGTCGTCACGGTCGACCCGCCCGACGTCGTCGGCGCCCTCGCGGCCGCCGACCTCAAGGTGACCACGATGGGCCGGGGTCCCGATCGCGACCCGCTGTTCTTCCGGGCCGCGGCGGCCGCCGCGGCGCACGCGGTCACCCTCGCGTCCGGGTGACCGCCGTACGATCGGCGCCATGAGCAGCGACAAGGTCGAGCGCCTCATGACGCTGCTCAAGGTGCTGGTCGACACGCCCCGACCGCTCACCGCGGACGAGATCTGGGCCGAGGTGCCCGGCTACGCGGCCGAGAAGGAGGCGGCCCGCCGCACGTTCGAGCGCGACAAGCGGGAGCTGGGCCAGATCCTCCAGCAGCCGCTCCGGCCCGAGCCGATCGAGGGGACCGATCCGCCGGCCGACGGCTACCGCATCCGGCCCGAGGACGCGTTCCTCCGCGACCCTGGCCTCACCGCCGACGAGCGCCGCGCCCTCGCCGTCGCCACCTCGACCGTGCGCCTCGAGGGCCTCGATCCCCGCACCGCGGCCGGCAAGCTCCGCGCCGACCGCGCTCCGAACCCCATCGACGCCGCGGGTTCGACCACCGAGCTGCCCGCCGACGCCAACGTCGTCGAGCTGTTCCGCGCGGTGGCCGAACGGCGCACCGCGCGCTTCGACTACCGCGGCGAGGCGCGGGAGGTCCAGCCCCGCGGCCTGCGGTTCGCCCGCGGTCGCTGGTACCTCGACGCCCACGACGTCGGGCGCGGCGCCGACCGCCAGTTCCGCCTCGACCGCATCGACGGCACGGTGACCACCGGCCCGGCCGGCGGGTTCGAGGACGACGGCGACCGGCCCACCGCCAGTCGCCTCGACGAGCCGTGGACGTTCGGCGACCGACCGGCGGTCACCGCCCGGGTGCGCGTCGACTCGGCTCGAGCCGACGCGGCCCGACGGACCGCGGGAGGGGCCGAGGTCGTCGACGGCCCCGACGGCTCGGTCGACCTGGTGGTCGAGGTGCGCAACCTCGAGGCGTTCCGGTCCTTCGTGCTCGGCTTCGGACCCGACGCCGAGGTGCTCGAACCGCCCGAGGTGCGCGACGACCTCGTGGCCTGGCTCCGTGGCATCGCCGGGGACGCGTCGTGACCCCGGCACCCCGCGAGACGGCCGCCGCCCGGCTCCAGCGCATCCTCACCGAACTGCTGTGGATCGCCGAGCGCGACGGTCCCACCTGGGACGAGGCGGCCGCGCACCTCGGCGTCGACGTCGAGGTACTGCGGGCCGACCTGACGCTGGCGTCGATGATCGGCGCCGACAGCGACGACTACCTCGACATGCCGGTCGAGCTGTACACCGAGGGCGACCGCGTGCACGTCACCCTCCACGGCTTCGACCGGCCGCTGCGCCTGACGCCGGCCGAGGCGCTGGTGCTGCTCGTCGCCGCCCAGGCGCGGGTCGACCGGCCGGGGTCCGCCGACGACTCCGACGACGAGCCGGCGGCCGACGCCCTCACCCGGGCCCTCGACAAGGTCGCCCGGCTGCTCGGCGTCGACCCCGGTAGCGACCTCGACGTCGACCTCGGCATCCGCGACGCGGCGGTGTTCGACGCGCTGCGCCGCGCCGTCGACGGCCGGCGGGCGGTCGAGATCGAGCACCTGCGGGTCGCCGACGACGCGCGCACGACCCGGGTGGTCGAGCCGTGGACGGTGTTCCGCGACGGCGGGGGCTGGTACCTCACCGGCCACTGCCGCCGGGCCGGAGCCGAGCGGGTGTTCCGCGTCGACCGCATCGTCGCCGCCCGCGTGCTCGACGAGCCGGTCGACGTTCCCGCCGATCCGCCCACCGCGGCGGCCCTCCGCCCCGACGCCGACGCGCCACGCCTGGTGCTCGACCTGGCCCCCGACGCGCGCTGGGTGGCCGAGAGCTATCCGACCGAGTCGGTCGAGCCCACCGTCGACGGCGGCACGCGCATCACCTTGGCCGTCACGTCGGTCGGATGGGCCGAGCGCCTCCTGCTCCGGCTCGGGCCGCTGGCCACCGTCGTCCGGGCCGACCCGCCCATGGACGCCGACCTGGCCCGGGCCGCCGCGGAGCGGATCCTGGCGCGCTACGAGGGCGAGCCGGGCCGGCGCTAGCGTCGCCCCGTGACCCTCCCGGACGACGCCGACCCCATCGACGTCGCCCGCCACCACTTCCACGGGACGAACCGGGACGACGGAGCCGGCGCGCGCGACGAGCGCGACGACGCGCCCGAGTCGCCCGAGGCCCGCCGCCGCCGACAGGTGCGCTCCGCCGTCGAGTGGGTCGTGGTCATCGGCGGCGCGCTGGTCGTCGCCCTCCTCGTGCGCACGTTCCTGTTCACGACGTTCTGGATCCCGTCCGGGTCGATGGAGCCGACGCTGATGGGCAACGGCCGCCACGACCGGGTGGTCGTAAACAAGATCGCCTACCGGATCGGAGAGCCGGAGCGGGGCGACATCATCGTCTTCTCGCTGCCGCCCGGGGTCCAGGTCGAGGCGGTGAACGGCCAGGAGGTGAACGACCTCATCAAGCGGATCGTCGGCCTCCCCGGTGAGACGATCACGCTCCGTGACGGCGACGTGTACGTCGACGGGGAGCGGCTCGACGAGCCGTACCTGCCCGATGGCACCGAGACCACCGCGACCTGCGGCGTCGACACCTTCGAGGTGCCCGAGGGCGCCGTCTTCGTCATGGGCGACAACCGGGGTGCGTCCCACGATGCCCGCTGCTGGGAGCAGCACTGGGTCGACGAGGACACGATCGTGGGCAAGGCGATCCTCCGCATCTGGCCCCTGGGCGCCTTCGGCCGGATCTGACCGACGCGGGGCGGCGCCCCGGAGCGATCGGGCGCCGCGGCTCAGGCGGTGGCGATGCGCAGGGAGTCGACCAGCCGGTCAACGTGGTCGCTGAACACGGCGTCGATGCCCATGTCGAACAGGCCGTCGATGATGCGCGTGTGCTGGGCGTCCCAACCCCACGCCAGCACGTCGAAGCGGTGGAACAGGGCGACCAGCCCGCCGGTCCAGTCGCTGTGGTGGAGGTTGACGGCGTCGATGCCCTTCTCGCGCAGGACGGCGGCGTGACGCTCGGGGCCGCGGTCGAGGCGGCGGAGCCGGGTCGAGTCGACGAGGCGAACCTGGGGCGCCCGCTCCCGCCACGAGAGCAGGAGGTCGTGGTCGTCGTGGCACAGCCAGACCCGGGCGAGGCGGGTCGGGTCGTCGCCGCCGAGGGCGTCGAGGAGGGGATCGGCGGCCGCGGGGTCCTTCACGTCGACGGAGAGGTGGAGCGTGTCCCCCAGGAGCGGCACCAGGTCGGCGGCGTCGGGGATGTGCGCGGGCAGGTCGGCGCGGGCCACCTCCGACATCGGCCGGCGCCGGGGTCGGCGCCCGACGACGCCGTCGTGGTCGAGGATCGAGACGCCGTCCGCGGTGACCCAGGCGTCGGTCTCCAGGCCGGTGGCGCCCAGGCGGACGGCGAGCTCGAAGGCTTCCATGGTGTTCTCGCGGGCGTGGGCCCGGGCGCCCCGGTGGGCGAATCCGATCGGGGGCACGAGCAGCGACGGCAGGCGCGTGGGCACGTCGACATCCTCCCACCTGGACCGGGGCACGCGGAGGCTCAAGTGCGCCGGGGACGCGCCGATGGATCACGCGTCGGAGGAGGACGGGAGGGGCCCGTCGCCTCGGAGGAGTCGCATGGCCACGATCCGAGCCACCTGCGCCGAGTGCGGCGACGTGGAGATGACGAGCGACGACGTCGTCGTCCGGGTCTGCGTCGACACCGGGGCGGGCACCTACACCTTCCGGTGCCCGGAGTGCCGGGTGGCGATGGCCAAGGACGCCGAGCCCCGCGTCGTCGAGCTGCTCATCGCGTCGGGGGTGAAGCTCCACCGCTGGCACCTGCCCGCCGAGCTGGACGAGATCCGGGTCGGGAAGCCGATCAGCCACGACGACCTGCTCGACTTCCACCGGCTGCTGACCGACGAGACCCGCCTGGAGGCGGAGCTCGGTCGGATGGTCGAGGGCTGAGCCACCGAACGGAACGGGAGTCGGGGGCACGGACGTGACCTACGCTGACGCCGTGATGGCCGTCTGGGTGGTCGCCCTGCTCGTGACGTTCGTCGCCCTCCTCTG
The DNA here is from genome assembly GCA_012730075.1 of Acidimicrobiales bacterium. Lineage (GTDB taxonomy): Bacteria > Actinomycetota > Acidimicrobiia > Acidimicrobiales > Iamiaceae > Iamia. The sequence goes on from JAAYBP010000080.1 coordinate 13,860, forward strand.
GGCGGGACGGGCGGTCTCCCGGGCCGAGTCCTCCCGCCTCGCGGTGGTGGAGGCCACCGACGCCGCCGCGGCGGTCGCCGCGGCGGTCGGGCCGCTCGATCGGGCGACCCAGGCCGCCCGGCACGACCGCACCGACCTGCTCGACCGCTGATCCCCGGCCGCGGGGGGCATCGGGCGGAGGGTCCCCGGCGGGGTCGGCTCGGTAGGGTTTGACCCATGTTCAACGTCGGCGCCGGGGAGATGATGGCGATCCTGCTGGTCGCCCTCGTCGTGCTCGGCCCCGAGCGCCTGCCCAAGGCGATGAACCAGCTCGGCCGCTACGTCGGCCAGCTCCGGCAGCTCTCGAACGGCTTCCAGGACGAGCTGCGCCGGGCGATCGACGTCGACAACGCACCGTTCCGTCCCGGCGAGGAGTCGCACCCGGTGCCGCCGGTCGACGAGGTGAAGGTGCTCGGATCCGGGCCGCTGCCCGACGACGCCGGAGGCTCGTCCGACGACGGCGGGGTCACGTCCGCCGACGAGGGCGCGGACGCGCCCCTCGCTCCGGCCGACGCGCCGCCTCCGGCGGACGGTACGCATCGCGCCGACGGCCCCGCGGCGGACGACCCGACCCCGGGGAACGACGCCGGCGACCCGGCGGCCGAGGTGCACGTCGACGGACGGGCCCCCCGCCTCCGAGCGGTGACGGACCCCGAGGACCGGGCCGCCGGATGATCCCGCGGGGTCGCGGCGGAGCCGTCGCGACGTGACCACCGAGGCCGTCGACCGGCAGCCCGCCCCGTCGGGTCACATGACCCTGATCGAGCACATCGCGGAGCTGCGCACGCGCCTGATCCGATCGGTGCTGGCGTTCGCGCTGGCGAGCCTGGTCGCCTGGTTCCTGTACCAGCCGATCCTCGATCTGCTGCTCGAGCCGCTCAGCGCGACCGCGCCCACCGAGGAGCTCCAGCAGGACCTGATCACCACCACGCCGCTCGAGCCGTTCCAGGTGCGACTGCGCATCACCACCTACGCGGGGATCGGGCTGGCCATGCCGGTGATCCTGTGGCAGGTCTGGCGGTTCGTCGCGCCCGCCCTCTACGAGAACGAGAAGCGCTACGCCCTGGTGTTCATCGGCACCGGCACGTTGCTGTTCGCCGCCGGCGCCGCCCTCGCGTTCTGGACGATGCCCAAGGCGCTGGAGTTCCTCCAGACCGTCGGCGGCGAGGGGAACTTCACCCAGTTCTACACACCGAGCAGCTACCTCCGGCTGATCATGTACATGATGCTGGCGTTCGGCATCGGCTTCCAGTTCCCGCTGATCGTCACCGCCCTCAACCTGATGAGCGTCGTCACCACCGACACGCTCCGCCGCATCCGCCGGTACGTGATCGTGATCGTGACGATCTTCGTGGCCGTCGCCACGCCGTCGGGCGACCCGATCAGCATGATCGCCCTGACGGTGCCGATGTGCCTCCTCTACGAGGTGGCGATCCTGATCGGGCGCTTCCGCGACCGGCGCCGGCGGAAGGCCGCCGAGGCCGAGCCGTCGAGGTGAGCCGGACCGAGCGGGGATTCACGCTCGACCCGTTCCAGGTGGCGGCGATCGCCGCGCTCGACGAAGGGTCGTCGGTGCTGGTCGCCGCCCCGACCGGTTCGGGGAAGACCGTCGTCGCCGACCACGCGATCGATCGCGCCCTCGCCGCGGGCCGCCGCGCGTTCTACACGACCCCGATCAAGGCGCTCTCGAACCAGAAGTTCGCCGACCTGCGGTCCCGGCTGGGCGCCGAGCGGGTCGGCCTGGTCACCGGCGACACGTCCGTCGCACCCGACGCGGACGTGGTGGTGATGACCACCGAGGTGCTCCGCAACATGATCTACGCCGGTGCGAGGGGCCTCATCGACCTCGGTGTCGTGGTGCTCGACGAGGTCCACTACCTCCAGGACCGGTACCGGGGGCCCGTGTGGGAGGAGGTCATCATCCACCTGCCGCACGGCGTGACGATCGTGGCCCTGTCGGCGACCGTCTCGAACGCGGACGAGCTGGCGGGGTGGATCGACGCGGTGCGGGGCCGGACCGTGGCGATCGTCGAACACGAGCGGCCGGTCGAGCTGCACAGCCTGTACGCCGCCCACGACCGGCGGACCCGCGACCTCACCGTCCTCCCCGTCCTGGTC
>JAAYBP010000488.1 GCA_012730075.1 Acidimicrobiales bacterium
CCGGTGCGGTTGGCGCCGTGGGCGGCGGGGGCCAGCCCGACGATCGCCAGGTGGGCGGCGGGGTCGCCGAAGCCGGGCACCGGGCGCGCCCAGTACTCCTCGTCCCGGAACGCGGCCCGCTTCTCGCGCCCGACCCGCTCCCTCCACTCGACGAGGCGGGGACAGGCCCGGCAGGCGACGATCTCGTCGCGCAGCCGGTCGAGCGAGTCGCCGGGCGGGGCGGTCCGAGAGGCGGTCACGGGTGGGTCACCTCGCGACCGCGACGGGCGCGGGCCGCCTCACGACCCGGCGACGGCGGCCTCGGCGGCGTTGGCGAGCTCGACGAACTCGGCCCGCTCGGCGGCATCGAGGGCGCCGTAGGCCTCGGCCAGGGCGACGTCGGTGGCGGCGAAGGCGGCGTCCCAGTCGGCCTGCACGGTCGCCGGATCGGGATGGGGTTCGGGCCAGCCGTACAGGCCGAGCATGTACGGGCTCCGCACCGCGACCGCGGCCACCGGGGTGATCCCCTGGGTCAGCACCGCCGCCCCGTGCAGGGCCCCGCGCAGCTCCCGCAGGGCGTTCATGCGGTGCAGGGCGAGCGCGCCGGGCCGGCCCGCGTCGGGCTCGTCGAGGTCCCGCCAGCCGGCGAAGAGCGGCGCTCCGGCCACCGACGCGGCCGCCACGATCGTCCCGGCCAGGTCGGCCAGGCGGCCCGCGTCGCTGGTCAGGTGGGCGTCGCCCCAGCGGTGGCCGACGGCGGCGAACTCGGCCGCCGCCTGCGCCCGCGACATCACCGGCGCCGAGCGCTCCCACGCCTCGGTGACGGTGCCCGGGCTCCAGAACACGAACGACGCCACGACGACCGACGCCGGCGCGTCGCCCAGCACGCCTCCTCGCCCGGCGACGTAGAAGTCGACGCCGTCGAACCCGAGGGAGCCGCCGTGGACGTAGGTGTCCATGTCGAGCATGAAGTGCGAGGCGATCGCCTGGACGGCGTCACCCGAGGCGGCGGCGGCTTCGACGGGTTCCATGGGTGGACTCCAGGGACGGGGACGGATCGGCGCTGCGAGTCTGGCCCATCGTCCGCCACCCGCGGCGGGTCGGCACCTCCGGCGAGCCCGGTCCCCGGCCCAGCCCCACCCTCCTGGCCGCCTTCTGGCCGCCTGCCCAGTCCGCCACCCGTCGGCACCGCCGTTCTTGGCGCGCCAGCGGCCACCCCTGACCGCCCACGCGCCAAGAAGCGACCCCGCCACCCGGCCCCACCCTTCTTCGCGCGCCAGCGGCCACCACCGACCGTCCACGCGCCAAGAACCGACCCAGCCCCCCGGGCGAGGTCGGGTGGGCCGGCGGCGGGCGGCCGCTAGGTTGCCGACGAGATGGCCTCCCGCAGCGCGCCCCCTCCCCCGACCCGGGTGCTGTTCGTACGCCACGGTCAGACCCCCACGACGGGCGCGGTGCTGCCGGGGCGGGCGCCGGGGCTGCACCTCTCCGACGCGGGGCGGGGCCAGGCCGAGGCCGCCGCGGCACGCATCGCCGGGCTGAAGCGGGTCGACGCCGTGTACGCATCGCCGATGGAACGCACCCGCGAGACCGCCGCCCCGATCGCACGCGCCCGCGGGCTCCGGGTGCGGGTCGACAAGGGTCTCCTCGAGGCCGACTTCGGCGAGTGGACCGGCCGCAAGCTGTCCGACCTGCGGCGACTCCGGGCGTGGAAGGCCGTCCAGCAGCACCCGAGCGGGTTCCGGTTCCCCGGCGGCGAGTCCTTCGCCGAGATGCAGACCCGCGTCGTGAGCGCCACCCTCCGGCTCTGCGCCCGCCACGCCGGCGGCACGATCGTCGTGGTCAGCCACGCCGATCCGATCAAGGCGGCCGTCAACGACGCCCTGGGCGCTCACCTCGACCAGTTCCAGCGGATCGTGATCTCGCCGTGCTCGATCTCGGTCGTCGCCTACGGCGACCTGGGATCGATCGTGCTGGCCACCAACTCGACGGGCGACGACCTGACCGCGCTGGTGCCCTCGTGAGGCACCGGCCGACCGCGTAGGAGCCCGCGTGCCCGAACACCACGACTTCGAGGCGGTCGACCGCTTCACCGCCGGCACGGTCGGCGAGCCCGGCAGCCGGCTGTTCCTGTTCCAGGTGGCCGCCGAGGGCGTCGTGGTGACGATCAAGGGCGAGAAGCAGCAGGTCGCCGCGCTCGCCGAGTACCTCCAGGGGGTGCTGGCCGACCTGCCCGACGTGGAGTCCGACGTGCCGGTCGACCTCGCGCTGACGCCGCCCTACGAGCCCGCGTGGGTGGCCGGGACGCTGTCGGTGGCCTACGACGACGGAGCCGACCGGATCGTGATCGTCATCGAGGAGGCGGGCGACGACGAGGACGAGGACGAGGCCGACGGGTCCAGCGTCCGCATGCGCGTCACCCGTCCGCAGGTCGCGGCGCTCGTCGAGCACGCGGTCGAGCTGGTCGAGGGCGGTCGGCCGCCGTGCCCGATCTGCGGCAACCCGAAGGGTCCCGAGCACGCCTGCCCACGCACGAACGGGCACGGCCCGCCCAGCTGACGCGGTGTCGGAGTCGCCCGGCGGTCCCCCGCCCGAACCGTTGGAGCGCCTGCGCCAGGCGCCGATCGAGCTGATCGGACGCATCGCGGAGAGCAGCAACGCCACGTTCCTCGTCACCGTCGGCGAGCTGGAC
>JAAYBP010000489.1 GCA_012730075.1 Acidimicrobiales bacterium
GGCGTGGCCGACACCGTGGTCGCCGACACCGACGGAGACGGCGCCGCCGACACGGTCGCGGTCGACACCGACGGCGACGGCGTGGCCGACGCCGCCTTCCTCGACACCGACGGCGACGGCATCGTCGACACCGAGGTCTACGACACCAACCGCGACGGCGTGGCCGACACCGTGGTCGCCGACACCGACGGTGACGGCGTGGCCGACACCGCCGTGGCCGACACCGACTACGACGGCGTCGCCGACACCGCCGTGGTCGACCTCGGCAACGGGCCCTTCCAGGCCTGAACCGCCCGGCGCCGACCGGCGCCACCGACTCCCCCGTTCGCGCTGGAGGCCTCCCCCTCGTGGGGAGGCCTCCGGCGCGTCAGGAGGGTGGGGGCGGCGCCGCGGGAGCCGGTGGCGGGGCGGTCACGCCGAGGCCGAGAGCGGAGTCGACCCGCTCCTGGAGGGTCCCGGCGTCGGCACGGAGGGCCCGCACCCCGGCGAGCTGGCGCTCGGCCTCGGCCTTGCGGGTCTGCTGCTCGGCCCGCGACTGCTTGAGCAGGGCCTGGAGCTCGCGCCGCTGCTGCTCGATCGAGCGCTTGCGGCTGGTCAGCGCCTCGTCGATCGTCGCCTCGATCGCCTCGCGCGCCTCGATGATCTTGAGCGTGAACTCCGCGGCGAACTCCTGGCGCACCTGGGCGATGACCTCGCGCACGATGCGCAGGTAGTCCTGACGGACCTGGATCTGGTGGCGCTTCTTGTAGCGGGCGTAACCCACCGGCGCGGCCAGCAGCAGGCCGGGCAGCACCACCGGTGCGGCGATGCCACCGAGGACGCCCGCCGCCACGCTCCCGAGGGCGCCGGCGGACAGGAGCCCCGGCAGCCCGTCCTCGACCAGGTTGGCCTTCCCCGCGTTGGGGTCGGAGCGGTCGCGCACGCCGAGGTCGCGCAGGTACTCCGGCAGTGCCTCGGAGTCGAGCTCGAGCACGACCTCCTCGAGGTCGAACTCCCGGGAGATGCGGGCGACGGCCTCGTCGATGCGCTGGGCGAGCGTCTGCGAGATGCTCGCCCAGGCGGCGTTGACCGACTGCTCCAGGTCGCTCGAGAGCGCCTCCATCACCGGGTCGACGTTCTTCTGGTTGGCGTCGATGTGGTCGCGGTAGACGCGGTCGATGCGGGTCATCTCACGGCCGATCACCCGGTTGAGGTCGGCCTGGATGCGCTGGATGCTGCCGGCCAGCCGCTGGCGCCACCGCGCCTGGGACGGCAGGAGCGCTTCGAGCTGGCCCTGCCGCTCGCGCAGCTCGGCCTCGACGGCGCCGACGTCGCCCGCGGCGACCCGCACCGCGGCCTGCTCGGCCGACTCCACGCGCGCGAGGACGTGGCCGACGACGCGCAGGATGTTCGCCATCCGCACCAGCTCCCGGTTCTGGAGCGTCCGGTCGAATATCGCCTCGACATCCGCGATGCCGCTGCGCGCGAGCAGCGTCGCCGCGGCGTCGGCGCGCCCCGCCTCGGCACGGGCCCGACCCTTCTCGGCCAGACGGCTGCTGACCGGCAGGAACGGCGCCTCGGCGACCCGCTCGAAGCGCCGGGCGGCCTCCCGCTGGTCCTCGTCGGCGTCGGGTTCGGCGCCGGCGCGACGCAGGACCTCGGTGTACTCGGCGAGCTTCGCCCGGTCCTCGGCGAGCATCGCGGCGGGGTCGGCCGACGAGTCGACCTTGGTGAGCACCAGCACGACCGTGTCGATCCGCTCGCTCGCCTCGGCCAGGAAGCGCAGCTCACTGAGGGCGATCGGTTCCTCGACCGACACGGTGAACAGCAGCGCGTCCGCGTAGCGGAGCGCGGCAAGGGCCGAGTCGCGGTGGCCCCGGCTGAGGCCGCCGACGCCGGGCGTGTCGATCACCACCAGCCCTCGCTCGAGCAGGGGGTGCGGCAGGCCGACCTCGACCCCGACGACGCCCTCGCGCAGCACCGCCTCGCCCTGCATCGACGCGTAGTCGACGAGCTGATCCGGACGGATCGTCACCCGCTCCTCGGGGCCGTCGGGCGCCCTCCGCACGGCGACGATGGTGGGCTCGGGGGCGTACTGCACGGCGAGGTGGACGCTCGTCGCCACGTCGGCGTCGACCGGGAGCAGACCCGCCCGACCGAGCAGGGCGTTGATGAAGCTCGACTTGCCGCGCTTGATCTCCCCGGCGACGACGATGCGGACCTGGCTGTCCTTCCAGGTCACCGCCTCGGCCTCGATGCGCGCCGTGAGGTCGGCGTGACCGGTCTGCTTGGTCAGGACGTGGGTGCGGTTGGCCAGCCGGAGGACGTCGGCGACGACCGGCGGCAACCCCCCGGCGCGGGCGGGTGCCTCGCTCATCGGCGCCTCCCCCACGGGGTCGACCGCAGCGGCCCGTCGGGATCCTCGGGCTCCTCGGCGACCGGTTCGGCCGGCGGCGTCGGCTCCGGGGGCGCCGCGGCCGGGCTCGCGGCCGGGGGCACCGCCGAGACCGGGCCCGTCCGCGCCGGTGGCGGCCCGACGTGCGGCGTGGGGGCCGGCGCCGCGGCGGGCTGGGGGGCGGGCTGGCCGTACGTCGGAGGCCCGAAGGCCGGCTGGCCGTACGTCGGAGGCCCGTAGGTGGGAGGCCCGTACCCGGGCTGGGCGGGCTGGGCGGGCGGAGCGGGCTGCCCGTGCGGAGCGGGCTGCCCGTGCGTCGGCTGGCCGTAGGCCGGCTGGGCCGGAGCGGGCGTCGGCTGGCCGTAGGCCGGCTGGACCGGCGGGGGCGTCGGCGGCGGTATGACCGGCGGCGCGGTGGCGGGCCGGGGGGTCGCCTGGTCCCAGACCAGCTCGAACCACTCCCTCACGTCGTCGGCGAGCCGCCGCTCGTCGGGGCTGCGGCGGGCGTCGTTGCCGTAGCGCGCCCACGCCGCCACCTCGCGCGCCGCGGCCGCGGCCACCGCGTCGGCGTCGGCTCCCTCGTCGAGACCGAGGCGGCGCGCCGGCGTCTCCTCCAGGGCGAGGCGGCGCAACGCCTCGAGCAGGTCGTCGGGCAGCCGGGCCGCCCCCTCCTCGACGGCGCGGAGCGCGTCGAGGACCCGCAGGTCGTGGAGCGCGGGATCGAGCTCGATGCGCTCCAGCGGCCGGGCGAGGGCCCCGATGATCTCGGCCTCCCCCTCACCGGCGCGGGACGCGATGCGGCGCAGGTCGGCGAGCGCGCTCCGGGCCTTCAGGGCCCCGGCCCGGCGGGCGAAGCCGTGCTCGACCAACTCCGACAGCGGGTCGAGTCCGCTGTGGGCCCGCAGCCCGGAGAGCAGGCCGCCCGCGCCGCGTGCCCCGTCCCGCACGAGCTGCACCCCGACGTCGATCCCGTACAGGTCGAGCATCGACAGGAGGCGCCGGAGCCGGTCGCGCGACACGCCCTCGACCTCGGCGTCGAGTAGGTCCTGGGGCGTGAGGAGGGCGTCCTCGAGGTCGAGCGGGTCGAGCGCGGCGAGCGCCCGCAGCGCGTCGGCGTCCTGCTCGGTGAAGTGGTCGGTGTTCGCCGTCTCGGCCATCAGGCCCATGACCGGCACCACCTCGGACACGACCGACGCCAGCTTCTCCCGGGCCGATCCCGCGAGCCGACGGGCGACCGGCCACGGGTCGCCATCCGGCGCCAGGCGGTCGACCTTGCTGAGGATGCCGACCGCGTTCGCGGAGGACAGGCCCGAGGCCGCGAACAGGTCGCGGAACTGCTCGAGGACCTCGAGATCGCTCTCGCGGACGTGGGGCGTGAGGAACAGGAGGGCGTCGGCGTCGCTCATGGCGACCGTCGAGTCCTCGGCCTCGCGCGAGCCGTCGCCCGCGAGGCCGAGCGCGCCGGCGGTGGCCCGCTGGTTCTCGTCGGTGACCGTGTTGAGGCCCGGCGTGTCGATGATCGTCAGGTCGCGCAACCGCTCGTTGGAGAGGTTGACGATCACCCGCGCCACGTCGTCGGCGGGGACGCCCAGGTCGTCGGGCAACCGCGTGCCGGGTGCGAAGGGCACCGACCGCACGGAACCGTCGCGGAGTTGCACCTCGATGCGCTGGTGGTGGTCGTACTGGAACCAGGTGACCAGCCGGGTGCACTCACCGGCGTCGACCGGCGCGATGCGCTGGCCCAGCAGGGCGTTGACGAGGGTCGACTTACCGGCACTGACGCTGCCGGCCACCGCCACCCGCAGCGGCGCGATCAGCCGCTCGCGCACCCGCAGGACGGCTTCGCGGGTGGCGCTCACGGGAAGCTGACGCAGCGCGTCGTCACAGACCCCCACCATCTCGGTGGTCAGGTCGCGGCTCACGATCGGGCCGTCCGGTGGCGGTGGGTCGTGGGGTTCAGAGCGGGTCCTCGAAGTCGTCCGTGGTGACCGTCGGCTCATCGACGTCGATCGGGAGGTCGACCTCGGATGGATCGGGTCCGGCGAGGTCGAAGGCATCGAAGGGATCGTCGAGGTCGTCGGAGCCGAGATCGTCGAGCCCGAGATCGTCGACGGCGCCGTCGTCGGTGTCGGCGTCGAGCAGGTCGGCGAAGGAAGCGTCGTCGCCGGTGTCGAACAGACCCGGCTCGGCGACCGGGTCGAAGTCGAGGTCCGCGACCGGGGCGTCGCCGGTGTCGGCCCCGACCTCGAAGGCGTGGTCGAGGAACGACTCCCACTGATCGTCGCTGGGCTCGTCGACCGGGTCGCCGAGCAGGGCGGCGCGGAGCTCCGCGAGGTCGGCATCGCCGAGGTCGACGCTGTCGGAGGGGAACTGCTCCATGTCTAGGAAACCGTCGTCGTCGAGCCGCAACCCGTCGAGCCCGCTCACGGTCGCCTCCGCCGGGGGGACCGGTCGCGCGGTGGGGTCGCGGTTCGCGGGTACTGTGCGCCCTTCCCTTCGGTGGCGCGGGGGCGCCCACCGCGACGAGGCGAGTGTGGATCGTGACCGCTGACATGCGAGGCCGCAGCCACCGGACGGCGGAGGAGGCCGACCTCGTCCGCTGGGCCCAGGACGGTGACGAGCGAGCCTTCGCGGTGCTGGTGGAACGCAGCCGTCGGCGGCTGTTCGCGGTGTGCGTGCGCATCACCGGCGACGAGCACACGGCCCAGGACGCGGTGCAGAACGCCCTCCTGGACGCGTGGCGCGCCCTGCCGCGCTTCGAGGGTCGCTCGACGTTCTCCACGTGGATCTGCCAGGTCGGCAGCCGGGCGGCGCTGGCCCAGGTGCGCCGCCGACGGCCCGAACCGGTGGCCGAGGTGCCCGAACCCGACGGTCCGTTCCGCATCGACGAAACGGTCGCGGCGGTGAGCGCGGTGCGCTGGGCGCTCGACAAGCTGCCCCCGGACTTCCGCACCGCGCTCGTGCTGCGCGAGTACGGCGGGCTCACCTACCAGGAGATCGCCGACGCCGAGGGCGTCCGGGTCGAGACGGTCAAGACGCGCATCGCCCGGGCGCGGCGCGCGGTGGCGGCCGTGCTGGAGGCGGCCGAGGCCTGAGCCCTGGCGCCCGCCGGCGTGGCGGTGGGCCCGGGTCGTCACCGCGACCCCGCATGGCGGGCGACGACGACCTCGGGCAGGCGGATCACCCGGTCGCCGTCGGCGTAGCCGGGCTGCTCGACCGCGGCGACGGTGTTGTGGCGGGCCGGGTCGTCGGTGGGCGTCTGGGCGACCGCCCGGTGGCGCTGGGCGTCGAACGGGGCGCCGACGTCGGCCAGCTCGACCACGCCGGCCGCCACGAGCGCGCGGCCCGCCTCGTCGCGGAGGGCGTCGCTGGGGACCCGGTCGCGCAGGTTGATCAGCGCGTCGATCAGGTCGGACCGCTGGGCGGCGACGGTCGGGTCGGCCGCGGCGGCCGCCGTCGGCGCGGGGGCGGGTGCGGGGGCGACCGCCGGGACCGGAGCGACCGCCGGGACCGGTGCGACCGGAGCGCCCGGCGCGACCGCGGCGGGCGCGGTCCGACGACGACGCGCGAGGGCCATCGACAGCGGCACTCCCGCCAGCAGGAGGCCGAGCACCAGACCGCCGAGACCGGCGGCCACGAATCCCAGCGCCGAGGTCCCGCCGTCATCCTCGTCATCGTCGGCCTCGGCGGCCGCCGCGCCGACACCGCCCCGACCCTCGGAATCGTCGGCGTCGGAGTCAGCGTCGTCGTCCGGGTCGGTGGTGATCGGACCCTCGGTGCTCTCGGGCTCGTCGGCCTCGGTGGTGGTGGTCTCGTCGTCATCGGGCCCGGTGGGCCCGACCGGTCCACCGACGCCGGCTCCGGCGGGGGCGGCGAGGACGAACAGGACCGCGGCTACGACCAGGGCGGCGATCGCGCCACGGGTCCGGCGGATGGGTGCTCCTGCGGGGGGCATGTGGGTGAGAGCGCGGGAGAGGGGAGAAAGTTCCCGGGCGCATCCCAGGGGGGTGGGCTCCCCGGTCCGACCGCCGATCCCGTCCGTGGTCAGCTCCGCGCCGACCGGCCCGGTTCGGCCCGGGGCGCCGACGACGCGAAGGCCTCCTCGACCGCCTCGAACGTCAGCGGGCCGTCCGCGGCGGGGGCCGCCGGGAGGCGGGCCGCCCGGCTGAGCGCCTCCTCCTCGCGCTGGTGACCCAGCGCGAACCGGAAGAACATGATCGTGATCAGCGTCCAGAGGTAGCCGCCGGCGAACAGCTTCATGATCACGCCCGCGGCCTGCTGGTCGTCCTGCACGGTGATGCCGTAGGCCCGGGTCGAGGTGTCGTACACCTGGTAGACCGCGCCGTCGGCGAAGGTCAGCCACCCGCCGGGGATGGTGGGGATCACCGACATCAGGAACAGGTACACCATCTGCGCCGGCGGGGTCATGCGCCACTCGGCGATCGGACCGCAGATCGGCATCCACATCATCAGCCCGGTGACGACGACCAGCACGTGCACGCCGTAGTGGAGCGCACCGTTGCTCGACGAGGCGTTCACGAGCACCGGCCAGTGGGTGAGCATCACGGTGAGGTTGAACGCGATCCCCGCGATCAGCGGCCGGGATGCGGCGCGGACGACCGCGCGGACCCGGCCGTCGCCCAGGACGAGGTCGGCGAGCCACCGGGGCGTGGCGATCAGCGCCAGGGGCGGGATGATCAGGCTCAGCAGGGTGTGCTGCACCATGTGCACCGAGTAGAGGTACTGCTCGCCGATGTCGTGGACCGGCCAGTCCGAGGCGAGCCACAGCAGCACGATGGCGGTAACCCCGGCCGCCTTCTGCCGCCCGGAGATCACCGGCCCGTCGGTGACGACCTTGCGGCCCACGACCCGGATCGCCCACAGGTACAGCCCGACGAGGGCGACCAGCAGCAGCCAGACCTCCGGGTGGGGCTGGAAGCGCCACACGTGGGTGGCGTGGGGCACGGCGGCGACCATGATCGGCCCGGCTACCGGGCGGTCACCAGCCCCTGAAGGTGTCGAACGTGACGAGCGCGGCGATGTACACCGCGACCGCGACGATCAACCCGGAGTAGAAGACCTGCGTCAGGATCACCGAGTCGAACTTCAGGTGCATGAAGAACGCCGCGATCAGGATGAACTTGATCACCATCAGGATGATCAGCGGCGACATGAGCCAGAACGCGGTGTCGTCCCAGATCGCCTCGACGATGTAGGGCCAGGCGACCTCCATCGCGGTCAGGACACCGAGGATGAGGGCGATCTTGATGTAGAGCCCGTCGTGGGACTCGTGCTCGTCGTGGGCCTCGGCCTCGACGGTGGCGGTCGCGTCGCTCATGGTCGCCTCAGGGGATCAGGTAGACGATGGTGAAGATCAGCACCCACACCACGTCGACGAAGTGCCAGTACAGACCGACGATCTCGACCGCCTCGGCCCGCGCCCGGGGCAGGCGCCCCAGCGCCGAGAGGACGACCGTCGACAGCAGCATCACGATGCCGAGCGTGACGTGCACGCCGTGGAAGCCGGTGAGCCCGAAGAAGGCCGACGAGGCGGCGTTCGTCGTGAAGCCCATGCCCTCCTTCACGAACACCTGGAACTCGTAGACCTGGCCGGAGATGAACACCGATCCGAGCACCGCGGTGACGATCAGCCAGAGCCGCAGCCGGGGGTGGTCGCCCCGCTGGATCGCCGACACGGCCAGCACCATCGTCAGCGACGACATCAGCAGCACGAACGACGAGATCGAGGTGAGCTCGATGTCGTAGAGGTCGTGCGGTAGCGGGCCGCCGGCGGCGTTGTTGTGCTTGTAGAGGAGGAACGTCGAGATCAGCCCGCCGAACAGGAGGCACTCCGAGGCGAGGAACACCCACATCCCCAGCTTCGGGTTGGAGATGCCGGTGTTGGTGACCTCGTGGTCCTGGTCGGGACCGTCGGCGTAGTTGACCGACTCGACGGGCAGGGCGGTGTCAGTCAACGGGAACGGCCTCCTCGGTCTCGGCCTCGGCGGCCTCTTCCCCGTCGGGGGCCTCGACGGCGGCCGCGGACCCGGCGTCGTCGCCACCGTCCCCGCTCGGGCCCTCCTCGGGCGCATGGCCGGCCTCGGGCGCGGTCGACGGCTCGAGCACCCAGCCCCACAGGGCGGCGACCACGAGCACGCCGCCGACGAGGCACAGCCAGAGGTTGAAGATCAGGCCCCAGGCGATGAACGGCATGCCGGCCGACAGCACGATCGGCCAGTACGACGGCGACGGCAGGTGGACCCCCTCGGGGTTGCCCGGCTGCACGATCTCGTCGGCCTCGCGCACCTTGATGAGGCGACCGTCGGCGGTCTCGCGGTACTTGCGGTGCCAGAAGTCGTCGAAGCGGTGGACGGTGGGCGCCACGTCGAAGTTGTGGGCCGGCGCCGGCGAGGCGATGGTCCACTCCAGGCTGCGGCCGTCCCACGGGTCGGCCGGGATCGGCTGCGGGTCGGCCTTGTGGCGCCGGTACGACACGAAGATGTTCCAGAAGAAGTACAGGAACGAGGCGGCGATGATGAACGCGCCGAGCGTGGCGACGGCGTTCCAGAAGTTGAACCCGTACTCGTTGCGGTACGTGTAGGTGCGCCGCGGCATGCCCTGGAGGCCCAGGATGTGCATCGGCCCGAACGTCAGGTTGAAGCCGAGCAGCAGGATCCAGAAGTTGATCTTGCCGTGGCGGTCGCTCAGGAAGAACCCGAACACCTTGGGCCAGAAGTAGTACCAGGCCCCGACGAAGCCGAAGAGGGCGCCACCGAAGAGCACGTAGTGGAAGTGGGCGACGATGTAGTACGTGTCGGTCTGCTGCGTGTCGTGGGACGCCACCGCGTGGGTGACGCCCGACAGGCCGCCGATGGTGAACATCGTGACCAGGCCGAGCGAGTAGAGCATCGGCGCGCTGAAGCGCAGGCGGCCGCCCCAGATGGTGGCCAGCCAGTTGAAGATCTTCACCCCGGTCGGGACCGCGATGAACATCGTCGACACCGAGAAGGCGGCGACCGACAGCGGCCCGATGCCCGAGGCGAACATGTGGTGGGCCCACACGCCCCAGCCCATGAAGCCGATGGCGATGCCCGAGAACACCATGAACGGGTAGCCGAAGATCGGCTTGCGGGCGAA